>NZ_VYKE01000268.1:0-3941 GCF_032424515.1 Pseudomonas sp. JV245A | reverse complement strand
CTGTACTCCGGCACCCGCGGCGGCGACTGGCGCGAACACAGCGACACGCAGATCGACGACCTGATCCTCAAGGGCAAGTACCAGCTCGATGAAGCCAACAGTTTCAATGCCATGGCCCAGTACTACGAAGGTGAGGCGGACATGCCCGGCGGCCTGAACGTGGCGGACTACAAGGCCGACCCGTACCAGTCGACCCGCCCCTACGACAAGTTCTGGGGCCGGCGCACGATGTTCAACGTCGGCTACCGCTACCAGGAAGATCGCCGCGAATTCACCGTCAACAGCTTCTTCACCAAGACCCTGCGCAGCGGTTACCTGGACCAGGGCAGCTTCCTCTCCCTGTCGCCTCGCGAATACTGGGTACGCGGCCTGGAAACCCGTTTCGCCCAAGGCTTCGACCTGGGGGACAGCAGCCACGAAGTGGGCGTCGGCTACCGCTACATCAACGAAGCCGGTCATGAACTGCGCTATCGCACGCCGCTGACCGCCAACCAGCAACTGCCCACCAGCAACAGCCGCAATGACCGCGACACCCGTGGCGGCACCGAAGCCCATGCGTTCTTCGTCGATGACCGGATCGATATCGGCAAGTGGACCCTGACCCCGGGCATCCGCTACGAGATGATCGAGTCGCAGCAGAGCAACAACCTCACCCACGTCAAATACAAGGGTGACTACAACACCGCGCTGCCGGCGCTGAATGTGATGTACCACCTCAACGAGAGCTGGAACCTCTACGCCAACACCGAAGGTTCCTTCGGCAGCGTGCAATACAGCCAGATGCCCAACCGCGTGGCCAGTGGCGAGGTCAAGCCGGAGAAAGCCCGCACCTGGGAACTGGGCACCCGCTATGACGACGGCACCCTGCGGGCGGAGATCGGCGCTTTCCTGATCAACTTCGACAACCAGTACGACAGCAACCAGACCAACGACACGGTGATCGCCCGGGGCGAGACTCGCCACCAGGGTATCGAGAGCAGCGTCAGCTACGCCCTGGATGGCCTGGCCCCGGCGCTGGCGGGCTTCGATGTCTACGCCACCTACGCCTATGTCGATGCCACCATTCGTGAAGACGGCCCGAACAAGGGCAACCGCGTGCCCTTCTCTTCCAAGCACAAGGGCACCCTGGGGGTGAGCTACACCGAAGGCCCGTGGAAGCTCAACCTCGACAGCAGCTACCAGAGCAGCCAGTTTGCCGACAATGCCAACACCCGTGCCGAAAGCGCCGATGGCAGCACCGGGCGCATCCCCGGCTACATGCTGTTCAGCACCCGCGCCGGGTATGACTTCGGCCCGCAACTGTCGGACCTGAACGTGGCGGTGGGGGTGAAGAACATCTTCAACCACCAGTACTTCACCCGTTCCTTCGACGACAACAACAAGGGCAAGTACGTAGGCGAGCCCCGCACGCTCTATGTGCAGACCTCCGTGGCGTTCTGATTAATTTTCCCCACAAAGCAAAACGGGCCTGCAATGCAGGCCCGTCCGGTTGGGGGGTGAAACTCGGCCGTCAGCTATTGAGCGCGGCCTGTTGGTTCTCCAGGAATTCTTCTTCGAGCAGGGCATCTGCCTCGCTGCCATCGGCTGTGGGCACCGCTGCCGCACGTTTGCCGCGCAATTTGCCGAACATGTGCTCCAGGGCACTTTCCAACTTGACGGTGGCGCCGTCGAGGGCCTGCTCCAGGGTGTCGGCCTTGTGGGTCACAGAAACCGGTTGGTGACCTTTAGGACGGGCTTCCAGCTGGCAGCGCATATCGTCCGGACCCGACTTGCCACCGTTCTCGTCCCGCAGGTGGACCACTACCCGGGTCAGGTCTTCTTCGTAGCGTTCGAGCGTGCTTTCAACGGTGCTGCGCACCCACTCCTCCATCCGAAGGCTGCTTTGAATATGGTTATCGCTATGGACTTGGATTTGCATAGTTCTTCCCTTATTTCAGCTTGCTCGTAAGAGGGTCAAGGCAATGCGTATGAACCTGCATTTCGTGACCTCTTGATTACACAATTAGGCACGGCGACGAACATTTCAACCCCTTAAAAAAGATAAATATTCATACGCAAATAAAGCCGGACAAACCGCAAAGGCGCTGTTAAGGTCGGGAGTTAGCCCGCCCCATGCGTCAGTCAAAACTGCTCACAGCTGCCCCTCGCCCAGAGGGTGCAAGCCGCGAAAGATCTCCGCTTCCTCCACCAGCCAGTCATGCACCGCGCGTACGCCCGGATGGCTCAGTGCGCCCGGCGCATAGAGCAGCACGTAGCGTTTGTGGTTGGGCACCGCCAGGCCGAAAGGCACGATCAGGGTGCCACGCTCCAGTTCGTCATTGAGCAGGGTGCGCCGGGCAATCGCCACGCCCATGCCGGCAATCGCCGCCTCGATGGTCAGGTGGTTGCGATTGAAGGTATGGCCACGACGCACGTCCGCGCCCTCGAAGCCGATGGCATTGAGGTAGAACTCCCACTCGGCGTATTCATAGCTGCCGCGCCAGGCGGTGATGTCGTGCAACAGCGCAAAGTGCGCCAGGTCCGCCGGACCGTGCAGCGGCGGGCGCCCACGCAGCAGGCTCGGGGCGCACACCGGGAAGATCTGCTCGTCCAGCAGCGCGGTGGACTGCAAGCCGGGGTAGCTGCCGTCGTTCAGGTCGATGGCCAGGTCGAAGTCGCCCTCGTGCAGGGCCACGCTGCTGTCTTCGGCCACCAGCCGCAGCTGGATCTCCGGATAACGCTGCTGCAGGCGCGGCAGGCGCGGAGTCAGCCACTTGCCGAGAAACGACGGGATCGAGCGCAAGCGCAAGGTCCCCCCGATCATCCCCGCATCCAGGCGCCGCAGTTCCGCGTCGATGCTGCCGTAGGCCTCGCTCACCGTCAGCGCCAGCCGCTGGCCTTCGGCACTCAGTTCCACCCCCCGGGGCCGCCGGTGAAACAGGCGAAAACCCAGGCGTTCCTCCAATTGGCGGATCTGCTGGCTGACCGCCCCCGGGGTGATGTGCAGCTCTTCGGCACACCGGGTAAAAGACAGGTGTCGCGCGGCACAGGAAAACACATGCAGCCAGACATAGGTCTGGGCATGAAATTGTCGGCTCATCGTTTAGCCCTGCTAAAGGATCTCTTAGGAAGTTTCGTTGGTCAGTGCTGACCGAGGCGGGCAGTATCGCCGACATTGCGCTTGGCCTACAAAAAATGGCAGCGATCCACCTTCCATTGCTTGTAAGGCTTTAGCATGGCTATCAGTGTTTTCGATCTCTTCAAAGTCGGTATCGGCCCCTCCAGCTCCCACACCGTGGGCCCGATGCGCGCCGCCGCGACCTTCGCCCAGGCGCTGTTCGAGCAGGGCCTGCAAGACCAGGTGCAGCGGGTACAGATCCGTCTCTATGGTTCGCTGTCCGCCACCGGCGTCGGCCATGCCACCGACCGCGCCAGTGTCATGGGGCTGATGGGTGAATGGCCCGACAGCATCGACCCCACCAGCATCAACCCACGCATCCAGCAGTTGCGCGACAGCGGCCAACTGCTGCTGGGCGGGCACAGCCTCATTGCCTTTGACTGGCAGCAGGACCTGCTCCTGCTGGACGAAAGCCTGCCCTACCACCCCAACGCCATGTCCCTGACCGCCTTTGGCGAGCAGGGCACGCTGCTGGAGCAGACCTACTACTCGGTGGGTGGCGGCTTCATCATCGAAGCGGCCCAGGTCGAGGCCGGTGCCGAAACCACCACCGGCGTCCAACTGCCCTACGACTTCAACAGTGCCGCTGAACTGCTGGCCCTGTGCAAGACCCATAAGCTGCGGGTCGGCGAACTGATGCTGGCCAATGAACGGGCCTGGCGCAGCGACGCCGAGATCCGCAGCGGCCTGCTACACATCTGGTCGGTGATGCGCGAATGCGTGGAACAGGGCCTGCGCCACGAAGGCATCCTCCCCGGCGGCCTCGACGTACCCCGCCGCGCCG
>NZ_VYKE01000267.1:0-3941 GCF_032424515.1 Pseudomonas sp. JV245A | reverse complement strand
GTTCGCCACCGATGGCGGGCGCCTGTATCGCACCGGGGACCTGGTGCGCCAGTGCGCCGACGGCCAGGTGGAATACATCGGCCGGGTGGACCATCAGGTGAAGATTCGCGGTTTCCGCATCGAGCTGGGGGAAATCGAAACCCGCCTGCTGGATCATCCGGCCGTGCGTGAAGCGGTGGTGCTGGCCTTGGATACCCCGGCCGGCAAGCAGCTGGCCGGCTATTTGGTCAGCGAAGTGGCCGAGCACAACGAGGTGCAGCAGGCCAACCTGCGGGAAGCCCTCAAGCAGCAGCTGAAAACCCAGCTGCCGGACTACATGGTGCCGACCCACCTGATCCTGCTCGGCAGCATGCCGTTGACCGCCAACGGCAAGCTCGACCGCCGGGCCCTGCCATTGCCGGACCCGGAGCTCAACCGCCAGCAGTACGTGGCGCCGAGCAACGAGCTGGAACAGACCCTGGCCAGGGTCTGGGGCGAAGTGCTGAACGTGCAGCAAGTGGGCCTCAACGACAACTTCTTCGAACTGGGGGGCGACTCGATCCTGTCGATCCAGGTGGTCAGCCGCGCCCGCCAGTTGGGGATTCACTTCACCCCGCGGGACCTGTTCCAGCACCAGACGGTGCAAACCCTGGCGCGGGTTGCCAGCCACACTCAGCGCGTCAGCGCCGAGCAGGGCCAGCTCAGTGGCGAAGCGCCGCTGACGCCGATCCAGCACTGGTTCTTCGACAGCCGCATTCCCCAGCCGCAGCACTGGAACCAGGCCTTGTTGCTGGAACCGCTGGGCACCCTGGATGCGTCGTTGCTGGAGCAAGCCCTGCTGGCGGTGCTGGAGCAACACGACGCCCTGCGCCTGCGTTTCTCTCAGGCAGGCGGGCAGGCAGGCGGGCAGTGGCGCGCCGAGTACCTGCCGCTGTCCGACGCACCCTTGCTGTGGCAGGTGCGGGTGCCGTCCATGGACACCTGCGAGGCGCTGTTCGCCGATGCCCAGCGCAGCCTCGACCTGGAACACGGGCCGCTGCTGCGGGCGGTGCTGGTGGACGGCCCTGAAGGCGAGCAACGCCTGTTGCTGGCCATCCACCACCTGGTGGTGGACGGTGTGTCCTGGCGCGTGCTGCTGGAAGATTTGCAAAACGCCTATCGTCAGTTGCAAGCCGGAAAGGCCCTGAACCTGCCGGCCAAGACCAGTGCCCTGCGGGACTGGTCGAGCCGCCTGCAAGCCTATGCCGGCAGCGAGTCCCTGCGTGAAGAGCTGAGCTGGTGGCAGCAGCAACTGGCCGGCCCGGCCGCGCAACTGCCGGGGCTCAAGGCCACTGGCAGCCAGCAGCATCAACAGGCTCAAAGCCACAGCGTGACCCTGGATGCCGAGCGCACCCGGCAACTGCTGCAACAGGCGCCGGCGGCCTACCGTACCCAGGTCAACGACCTGCTGCTGACCGCCCTGGCCCGGGTGCTGTGCCGCTGGAGCGGGCAGCCTTCGGCCCTGGTGCAACTGGAAGGCCACGGCCGCGAGGCGCTGTTCGACGAGATCGACCTGACCCGCACCGTCGGCTGGTTCACCAGCGCCTATCCACTGCGCCTGACCCCGTTGCAGGTGGAAGAAGCGGCCGGGCAGGGCGCCTCGATCAAGGCCATCAAGGAACAACTGCGGGCCGTGCCGCACAAGGGCCTGGGTTATGGCGTGCTGCGCTACCTGGCGGATGAAAGCTGCCGCGAGGCCCTGGCGGCGCTGCCGCTGGCGCCGGTGACCTTCAACTACCTGGGGCAGTTCGACCAGAGCTTCGGCGCCGACGCCTTGCTGCGCCCGCTGGATGAATCCGTGGGCCCGGCCCATGCACCGGAAGCACCGTTGCCCAACGAACTGAGCATCGACAGCCAGGTGTATGGCGGCGAGCTGGTGCTGCGCTGGACCTACAGCAGCGAACGTTTCGACGCCGAGCTGATCGGCGAGCTGGCGGACGCCTACCTGGGCGAGCTGCACAGCCTGATCGCCCATTGCCTGAAGGACGATGCCGGTGGCCTGACGCCGTCGGACTTCCCCCTGGCGCGCCTGACCCAGGCCCAGCTAGATGGCCTGCCGGTACCGGCGGCGCAGATCGAAGACGTCTACCCGCTGACCCCGATGCAGGAGGGCATGCTGTTGCACACCCTGTTGGAGCCGGGCACCGGCCTGTATTACATGCAGGACCGCTACCGCATCAACAGCGAACTGGACCCGGAGCGTTTCGCCCAGGCCTGGCAGGCGGTGGTGGCGCGCCACGAAGCCTTGCGCGCGTCTTTTTGCTGGAACGTCGGCGAAGACATGCTGCAGGTTATCCACAAGCCGGGCCGCACCCCGATCGAGTTTCTCGACTGGAGCGCGGTGCCCGAGGCCGAGCAGGAAGCCAAGCTGCAAGCCCTGCACAAACAGGAGCGTGAGGCCGGCTTCGATCTGCTCAACCAGGCGCCGTTCCACCTGCGGCTGATCCGCGTTGGTGCGGCCCGTTACTGGTTCATGATGAGCAACCACCACATCCTCATCGATGCCTGGTGCCGCTCGCTGCTGATGAACGACTTCTTCGAGATCTACACCGCCCTCGGTGAAGGTCGCGAGGCGCAACTGGCGGTGCCACCGCGTTACCGCGACTACATCGGCTGGCTGCAACACCAGAGCCTGTCCGAGGCGCGGCAGTGGTGGCGGCAGAACCTTGAGGGCTTTGAACGCACCACGCCGATCCCCAGCGACCGGCCGTTCCTGCGCGAACACGCCGGCGACAGCGGCGGCATGACAGTCGGCGACTGCTACACCCGCCTGGATGCCCGGGACGGCGCGCAACTGCGGGAACTGGCGCAACAGCACCAGCTCACCGTCAACACCTTCGCCCAGGCGGCCTGGGCCCTGGTGCTGCGGCGCATGAGCGGCGATCGCGACGTATTGTTCGGGGTCACCGTGGCCGGGCGCCCGGTGGAAATGCCGGAGATGCAACGCACCGTCGGCCTGTTCATCAACAGCATCGCCCTGCGGGTCAAGCTGCCCCAGGACGGTGAGCGCTGCAGCGTGCGCCAGTGGCTCAGCGCCTTGCTCGACAGCAACATGCAGCTGCGCGAATACGAGTACCTGCCGCTGGTGGCGATCCAGGAAACCAGCGAACTGCCCAAGGGCCAGCCGCTGTTCGACAGCCTGTTCGTGTTCGAGAACGCGCCGGTGGAAGTCTCGGTGCTGGACCGCGCCCAGAGCCTGAACGCCAGTTCGGATTCCGGCCGTACCCACACCAACTTCCCGATCACCGCGGTGTGCTACCCGGGGGATGACCTGGGCCTGCACCTGTCCTACGACCAGCGCTACTTCGAGCAGGCGACCATCGAGCGCATGCTCGGCGAGTTCAAGCGCCTGCTGCTGGCGCTGATGCAGGGCTTTCATGGCGACATGGCCGAACTGCCGCTGCTGGGTGAAGAGGAGCAGGACTTCCTGCTGGCCGGCTGCAACCAGAGCGAGCATGAGTACCCGCTGGAGCGCAGCTACGTGGAACTGTTCGAGGCCCAGGTGGCGGCTCATCCGCAACGCATTGCCGCCAGCTGCCTGGACCAGCGTTACAGCTATGCCGAGTTGAACCGCTGCAGCAACCGCTTGGGTCATGCCTTGATCGCCAACGGCGTGGGCTTTGATCAGCCGGTGGCCCTGCTGGCCGAGCGCGGCCTGGAACTCTTGGGCATGATCATCGGCAGCTTCAAGGCCGGGGCCGGCTACCTGCCCCTGGACCCGGGCCTGCCGGGCCAGCGCCTGGGCCGTATCATCGAGCTCAGCCGCACGCCGATCCTGGTCTGCACCGCGGCCTGCCGCGAACAGGCCCAGGCCCTGCTGGACGAGTTCGGCTGTGCCGGGCGTCCGCGGCTGCTGGTCTGGGAAGAGCTGCAAGCCGCCGGGCATGCCGAGAGCAACCCGGGCCGCTACAGCGCGCCGGACA
>NZ_VYKE01000266.1:0-3962 GCF_032424515.1 Pseudomonas sp. JV245A | reverse complement strand
TCGGTGTAGAGCAACTGCAACGGCTCGTGGATGACCCCCAGGCCCATCAGGCTGTTGTTGATCACCCCGGTGTTGCGCAGCAGCAGGATCCAGGCGTAGGTGCGGATCAGCAGGTTGGCCCAGAACGGCACGGTGATCAGGAAGATCAGCAGGCCGCGGCGCCGCACTGGCTGCATGGCCAGCCACACCGCTACCGGAAAACCGATCAGCAGGGTGATCACCGTGGTCAGCCCGGCGATGCCGATCGAGCGCAGGGCGATCAGCAGGTAGGAGTCGGCGAAGGCCAGGCTGTCGTCCAGTTGCCGTTCGAACAGCAGGGAGGTGTAGGCGTCGCTGCTGAAGACCTTGTTCACCCCGCCGTAGGGGTTGGCTTCCATCAACGAATAGCCGATGACGATAAGGATCGGCACGATCAGGAACAGGCCGATGGCGACCAGGGCCGGGCTGACCCCGAGAAAGCTGCGCAAGGCTTTGCGCCGTTCCAGATGATGGGAAATCGATGAGGCGTGCATGGCGAATCCTCGTGGTCAATCCAGCAGGACGCTGGCGCTGCCGCGTTCGAACAGCAGCCCGGCGCTGCTGCCTACGCTCAGGCGCGGGTGGTGTTCGAGGCTGTTGGGCGTGCGCACGGTGAGGCGCGTGCCGTCGCCGAGGCTGACCTGGTATTGCAGGTCGGTACCCAGGTAGATCAGCGCTTCGATACGGCACGCCAGGGCGCCTTGCGAGGCATCACCGCGCAGGTGCAAGCGCTCGGGGCGCACCGACAGGGTGACCTGCTGGCCGACCTTGGCGGTGGTGCAGGGTTGCGCCGGCAGCGCCTGCCCGGCGGGCCCGCTGAACCAGGCCAGGCCCGCTTCGACACGGCTGACCGTGGCCGGGATGAAGTTGGTTTCACCGATGAAGTCGGCGACGAAGCGATTGCGCGGCTGCTCGTAGATTTCTTCCGGGCGACCCACTTGTTGCACTTCGCCTTCGGAGAGCACGGCGATGCGGTCGGACAGGGTCAGGGCTTCTTCCTGGTCGTGGGTGACGAAGATGAAGGTGATACCGGTCTTGGCCTGGATGGCCTTGAGTTCTTCGCGCATGGCCTGGCGCAGCTTGAGGTCCAGGGCCGACAGCGGCTCGTCCAGCAGCAGTACCTTGGGGTGGGGGGCCAGGGCTCGGGCCAGGGCGATGCGTTGCTGCTGGCCGCCGGACAGCTGGTTGGGCTTGCGCGCCGCAAAGCGCTCCATCTGCACCAGGGCCAGCATCTCGCGCACCCGCTCGGCGATCTGCGCCTTGTTCAATACCTGGCCCATAGGGCGCGATTCCAGGCCGAAGGCCAGGTTCTCGGCCAGGGTCATGTGGGGGAACAGTGCGTAATGCTGGAACACCGTGTTCACCGGGCGCTCGAAGGGCGGCCGGTCGGCGATGTTCTCGCCATAGAGAAGGATCTCGCCCTGGGTCGGGAACTCGAACCCGGCGATCATCCGCAAGAGGGTGGTCTTGCCACAGCCCGAGGGGCCGAGAAGGGTGAAGAATTCGTTGTCGCGGATATCCAGGTCGATGTTCTTCAGGGCCACCGGGCCGCTGTGTGGATCGCCGTAGACCTTGCGCACTGAACGGATGGACACCGCCAGCGTTTGCAGCGCATGCAGGGCATTCATGCCTTACCTCCGATTCCCCCATGAGCTGTCGTGCAGGCCATGGATCTTGTTTTTCTTGGGCAGGATCGAAATGTGTCGGGTGCGTGGAAAGCTTGTCTTTGCAGGCTTTGCGCGGGTTTTACCGGGTTCTGCTGGGGCTGATTATCAGTGAGGGGTTGCGGGGGCGAAACATCAATTTTAACATACCGGCTGTTAAAAAATTTAATAGCAAGGGGCGGGCGAAATCATGGTCGAGCAGCGTTTGCCACCGTTGAATGCAGTGCGTGCTTTTGATGCCGCCGCCCGTCTTGGCAGCTATGTCGAAGCCTCAAGGGCCTTGCATGTGACCCAGCCGGCCATTGGCCGCCACGTGAAGCTGCTGGAGGACTGGCTCGGGGTGCAGCTGTTCGAGCGCACGTCCCGCGGCGTGAACCTGACCCCGGCGGGGGAGAAGTACCACCGCAAGATCGCCGCCGCCCTGCAACTGATCATCGAGGCCGGGCGCGAGGTACAGCCCAGGGCCGCCGAGCGCTGGCTGCGGATCATGGTCGTGCCGGGGTTTGCCAAGCGCTGGCTGACCCCGCGCCTGGAGGCGCTGCGCCACGTGCGCCCGGGCCTGAAGTTCGCCATCGAGCCGAACTCGACCTTTAGCGAAGTGGATGCCAAGAGCAGCGACCTGGGGATCGCCTACGGCCTGGACGGGCAATACGCCGAGTCCCGGGTCAGCCTGATCTGCCCCCGGGTGTTTCCCATCTGCACCCCGGCCTACCTGGCCAGTATCGAGGCGATTCGCGAGCCGGCGGACCTGGCCCGCCATGAGTTGATCCACTTCGATGACGGTGAGTGGTGGAACCTGTGGTTTGCCGCCAATGGCCTGGATATCCACCTCACGTCCGACCTGATCTACGTGAACAACGACCATGCGCTGTCGGTGGCGGAAAGCGGCGGTGGTATTGCCCTGGCCAACGAAGTGCTGGTGCGCGAGGAGCTCAAGGCCGGCACCCTGGTGCGGGTGCTGGAAGACCAGGTGCAGCTGGAAAGCTACCGGGTGCTGACCCCGGCCAGCGAGTGGTCGGAGGATGTGGAATGGTTTATCCAGTGGCTCAAGGCCGAGCTGGAAGCGGATTTCCCCGAGGCGCGAATCGGGGTTCGTTAGCAAGCTAATGGGATGGCGCGACTGCACCGAAAAATGGCACATTGACGCACCTGCCCCTGTGCACCCACCCGTTGTACGGAAAATCCTATGGCTAGCAGCAACTCCCCGAGCGTCGCCGCGACGGCTTCCCCGGCTTCGCAAAGCAGTCCCCTGGTCCTGCGCATCATTGGTGCGGTGGCCCTGGCGCACCTGATCAACGACTTGATCCAGGCAGTGCTGCCGGCGATCTACCCGATGCTCAAGGACAGCTACGGCCTGACCTTCACCCAGGTCGGCCTGATTACCCTGACCTTCCAGCTGACCGCGTCGCTGTTGCAGCCCTGGGTCGGCTACTACACCGACCGCCGGCCTCAACCATTCCTGCTGCCGGCGGGAATGATCTGCACCCTGATCGGCATCCTGATGATGTCCCAGGTCGGCAGCTTTCCCTTGATCCTGCTGGCAGCAGCATTGATCGGCATTGGCTCCTCGACCTTCCATCCGGAGGCTTCGCGGGTCGCGCGGCTGGCCTCGGGCGGGCGCTATGGCCTGGCCCAGTCGAGCTTTCAGGTCGGCGGCAATGCCGGCACCGCCTTCGGCCCCTTGCTGGCTGCGGCCATCATCATTCCCTACGGCCAGGGCAATGTGGCCTGGTTCGGCCTGTTCGCGCTGTTTGCCCTGGTGGTGCTGTACGCCATCAGCCGCTGGTATGCCAACCACCTGCGCCTGTACAAGCTCAAGCAGGGCCAGGCGGCGACTCACGGCCTGTCCAGGAACCGGGTGATCAGCGCCCTGGTGGTCCTCGGGCTGCTGGTGTTTTCCAAGTATTTCTACATGGCCAGCTTCACCAGCTACTTCACCTTCTACCTGATCGAGAAATTCGACCTGTCGGTGGCCAGCTCGCAACTGCATCTGTTCCTGTTCCTGGGAGCTGTGGCGGCGGGAACCTTCTTCGGCGGCCCGATCGGCGACAAGATCGGGCGCAAGGCAGTGATCTGGTTCTCGATCCTCGGGGTGGCGCCGTTCACTCTGTTGCTGCCCCATGTCGACCTGTTCTGGACCAGCGTCCTGAGCGTGGTGATCGGCTTTATCCTGGCCTCGGCATTCTCCGCCATCGTGGTGTACGCCCAGGAACTGGTGCCGGGCAACGTTGGCATGATCGCCGGGGTGTTCTTCGGCCTGATGTTCGGTTTTGGCGGGAT
>NZ_VYKE01000265.1:0-3981 GCF_032424515.1 Pseudomonas sp. JV245A | reverse complement strand
GGCGAACCGGTTTACAGGCTCAGGGGACGGTTGGAAGCCTTGATGAACTCCTGCTTCAGCTCGGCAAAGCTGTGCACCGCCGGGAACTGCGGGAACTCGCGGATCACGTTGTCCGGGGCGTGGAACAGGATGCCGGCATCCGCCTCACCGAGCATCGTCGTGTCGTTGTAGGAATCCCCCGCCGCAATCACCCGGTAGTACAGGCTCTTGAAGGCCAGCACCGACTGGCGCTTGGGGTCTTTCTGGCGCAACTGATAGCCGGTCACCCGGCCGCCGTCATCGGTGATCAGGCGGTGGCAAAGCAGGGTCGGAAAGCCCAGCTGGCGCATCAGGGGCTGGGAAAATTCATAGAAGGTGTCGGAAAGGATCACCACCTGGAAGCGCTCGCGCAGCCAGTTGACGAATTCCACCGCGCCGTCCAGTGGCTTGAGGGTGGCGATCACTTCCTGGATGTCCGAAAGCTTCAGTCCGTGTTCGTCGAGAATCCGCAGGCGCTGTTTCATCAGCACGTCGTAGTCGGGAATATCCCGGGTGGTTGCCTTGAGGGATTCAATCCCGGTTTTTTCGGCAAAGGCGATCCAGATTTCCGGGACCAGTACACCTTCCAGATCGAGACAGGCAATTTCCACAAGACACTCCCATTGGTTCTGATTATTTAAATTGAGCGAGCAAAAGGACTGCCGAACTCTAGCGATTCGCCTGCGCAGGCGCAACGCAGAGGAGCGCGCCAGGGCGGTGTGGATTTTGTTAAGATCGCCCCCCTATAGAGCGCACAGCGCCACCGACCTGTAGGAAACCGCCCTGATGACCCCATCGTTCGACGTCGCTGAACTCGCCGCGACCTATGCCAACAAATCCGCCCAGGACATTCTCAAGCTGGCCTTTGCCCAGTTCGGCGATGACCTGTGGATTTCCTTCAGCGGTGCCGAGGATGTGGTGCTGGTGGACATGGCCTGGAAGCTGAACAAGAACGTCAAGGTGTTCAGCCTGGATACCGGCCGCCTGCACCCGGAAACCTACCGTTTCATCGATCAGGTGCGTGAACACTACAAGATCCAGATCGAGCTGATCTCGCCGGACCACAGCAAGCTCGAACCCTTCGTCAAGGAAAAGGGCCTGTTCAGCTTCTATAAGGACGGCCATGGCGAGTGCTGCGGTATCCGCAAGATCGAACCGCTGCGGCGCAAGCTGTCCACCGTCAGCGCCTGGGCCACCGGCCAGCGCCGTGATCAGAGCCCGGGTACCCGCAGCCAGGTGGCGGTGCTGGAAGTCGACACAGCCTTCTCCACGCCGGAGCGCACCCTGTACAAGTTCAACCCACTGGCACAAATGAGCAGCGAGGAGATCTGGGGTTACATCCGCATGCTCGAACTGCCCTACAACAGCCTGCATGAGCGCGGCTTCATCAGCATCGGCTGCGAGCCCTGCACCCGCCCGGTACTGCCCAACCAGCACGAGCGCGAAGGCCGCTGGTGGTGGGAGGAAGCCACCCAGAAAGAATGTGGCTTGCACGCCGGCAACATCATCAGCAAAGCCTGACCCCCTTCCCTGCGGGCGCGCCTGAAGGACGTCCGCACTGAAAGCCAACCCGCAGCAAAACCTGTACACAAGAATGTCACCGTCGGTGCCATTTTTGTGTGCACTTCAAAGATTCCCCGCCCCAAAAGGTTACAAGCCTTTCCTGCGCCGATATCCATTGGGCGCCAAGCCGTGCCTGGCGAAAAATAAATACCTGTTCAAACGGTCAATTTTTAATCTCGTCTTTTCAGAAGGTTAGGAATAACCCATAACAAAACGAAATCAGCAGCCAATTTCATAGTCGTGAAATTGGCACAGAAGTGGCTTTAGTGGATTTATGTTTTGTATACAAAAAAACCAAAACATACATACACTAACCGTCCGCACGCCTGACCCACGACTCAAGCTGCAGATGCCCCGAACCCAGTGATTCCTCCCCTGTGACGAAGATTGTCGAGCCCCCTCGCTCAAGCACAGTCATCCAGGGCCGGAGTCAGGAGCATGCCGGAATGCGTACCAGCCCTTCCAACAACATCGCACTGGATCTGCCCTCCTCGCCGCATTCGCACAACGTCCAACAACCGGTCGCCGATGCGGCCCCCATCGCGCTCAGCCCACGCCTGCACAACCGCGACCTGGCACCGACCAAGGTCGAAGGCCGGCGCTGGGGTGGCTACAGCATCTTCGCCTTGTGGACCAACGATGTGCACAACATCGCCAACTACTCCTTCGCCATCGGCCTCTACGCCCTGGGCCTGGGCGGCTGGCAGATCCTGCTGTCCCTGGGGATAGGCGCGGCGCTGGTGTATTTCTTCATGAACCTGTCCGGCTACATGGGGCAGAAGACCGGGGTGCCCTTCCCGGTGATCAGCCGCATCAGCTTCGGCATCCATGGCGCGCAGATTCCGGCACTCATCCGGGCAGTGATCGCCATCGCCTGGTTCGGCATCCAGACCTACCTGGCCTCGGTGGTGTTTCGCGTGCTGCTCACGGCCATCCATCCGGGCTTCGCCGATTACGACCACAACTCGATCCTCGGCCTCTCGACCCTGGGCTGGGCCTGCTTCCTGGTGATCTGGCTGGTGCAACTGGCGATCCTCGCCTATGGCATGGAAATGATCCGGCGCTACGAAGCCTTCGCCGGGCCGATCATCCTGCTGACCGTGGCCTGCCTGGCCGCCTGGATGTACACCCAGGCCGACGGGCAGATCGCCTGGTCGATCCGCGAACCTCTGACCGGCAGCGAAATGTGGCGGCAGATCTTCGCCGGCGGCGCCCTGTGGCTGGCGATCTACGGCACCCTGATCCTCAACTTCTGCGACTTCGCCCGTTCCTCGCCGTGCCGCAAGACCATCAAGGTCGGCAATTTCTGGGGCCTGCCGGTGAACATCCTGGTGTTCGCCACCATCACCGTGCTGCTGTGCGGCGCGCAGTTCCAGATCAATGGCCGGGTCATCGAAAGCCCCACCGAGATCATCGCCTCGATCCCCAACACACTGTTTCTGGTCCTGGGCTGCCTGGCCTTTCTGATCGTTACCGTGGCGGTGAACATCATGGCCAACTTCGTCGCCCCGGCCTTCGTCCTCAGCAACCTGGCGCCCAAGTACCTGACCTTCCGCCGCGCCGGGCTGATCAGCGCGGCGCTGGCGGTGCTGATCCTGCCGTGGAACCTGTACAACAGCCCGCTGGTGATCGTGTATTTCCTCTCCGGGCTGGGCGCCCTGCTCGGCCCGCTGTACGGGGTGATCATGGTGGACTACTGGATCCTGCGCAAAGCCCAGGTCAACGTGCCGCAGCTCTATAGCGAAGACCCGCAAGGCGCCTATTTCTACAGCCGCGGGGTCAACCTGCGGGCAGTGGCGGCCTTTATTCCCGCGGCGCTGATCGCCATCGTGCTGGCCCTGGTGCCAGGTTTTGCCAGTGTCTCGCCATTCTCCTGGCTGATCGGCGCCGGCATCGCCGGCATGCTCTACCTGATCATCGCCAAGCGCCAACCCGGCTACGCGGACGTCAGCGGCGAAAGCATCGCCGTGGACAACGTCAGCCATTGAACCTGCCCGGCCCGGCGCGCCGGGCCTGAACTGCCCAACCTGCAAGGAACCCTCATGCGAATTCTCGTGGTCAACGTCAACACCACCGACTCCATTACCCAGGCCATCGCCCATCAGGCACAAAGCGTGGCAGCGCCGGGTACCGAGATCATCGGCCTGACCCCCTACTTCGGCGCCGAATCGGTGGAAGGCAACTTCGAAAGCTACCTGGCGGCCATCGCCGTAATGGACCGGGTGCTGGCCTACGACCAGCCCTATGACGCGGTGATCCAGGCCGGCTACGGCGAGCACGGCCGCGAAGGCTTGCAGGAACTGCTGAACGTGCCAGTGGTGGACATCACCGACGCCGCCGCCAGCACTGCCCTGTTCCTTGGCCACGCCTACTCGGTGGTCACCACCCTGGACCGCACCG
>NZ_VYKE01000264.1:0-4048 GCF_032424515.1 Pseudomonas sp. JV245A | reverse complement strand
CCGCAGCAACGGATATGTCCACCAATCAGACCGCCCCCCTCAGGCTTTACGACCGCCGCGCGCCCGAGCGGGAGCAAGCACCCTCGCCACAAAAAAACCTCCCCCAATCCCCCTTTTGTCGAGGCTTGTTCGAAGTTGTAACAACCCCCACACACCACACCCCAAGAATCCAGATTTTTACCTAATAAAAACAAAGGGATACTTAAAAAACTCGACCAAAACTCCCCCCAAGCCCCCCAATTGCCGCCTTGTTGAACACTCGTTTAGTATGGCCCTCACGTCACCTCCCTCACGCCAACCACAATAATTCGAGGACGCACATGACCCCTTCATCGTCGCTGCTCAGCCGGGTCGAAGCCGGCGTAGCCTGGATCACCCTCAATCGCCCGGAGCAACGCAATGCTTTGGACATCCCCACCCTCAAGCAACTGCATGCCTTGCTGGAGCACTGCAACAGCGACCCGGCGGTACGGGTGCTGGTGCTGACCGGCAGCGGCCGCAGTTTCTGCGCCGGGGCCGATCTGGCGGAATGGGCCGAAGCCGAGGCCCGGGGCGCCCTGGAAAGCTACGGCTGGACCGAAACCGCCCACGCCTTGATGACCTGCCTGCACAGCCTGGACAAACCCACCATCGCCGCCATCAACGGCACGGCGGTGGGCGGTGGCATGGACCTGGCGCTGTGCTGCGACCTGCGGGTGGCGGGGCAGTCGGCGCGCTTCAAGGCCGGCTACACCAGCATGGCCTACTCGCCGGACGCCGGGGCCAGCTGGCACCTGCCGCGCTTGATCGGCAGCGAACAGGCCAAGCGCCTGCTGTTCCTCGATGAGTTGTGGAGCGCCGAACGCGCCCTGGCCGCCGGTTTGGTCGGCGAGGTGTGCGCCGACGAGCAACTGATCGGCAGCGTCAGCGAGCTGGCGGCGCGCCTGGCCACGGGCCCGACCTTCGCCTTTGCCCAGACCAAGAAGCTGATCCGCCAGGGCGCCGACCGCAGCCTGGCGCAGCAACTGGCCGCCGAACTGGCCGCAGGCCTGCTGTGCGGGCGCAGCGCCGACGGCGCCGAAGCCCTGCGTGCCGTCAGCGAAAAACGCCCGCCACGTTTCCAAGGGTTGTAGGGGCGGTCGGGCGGCGTTCCGCTTGCCGGCGAAAGGGCCCCTGGGCCATGCGCCCATTTTGTAGGAGCCGGCTTGCCGGCGAAGGCGCCCGCAAGAACAGCGCCTGATTCAAGGGCCCGTTCGCCAGAAAGCTGGCTCCTACGGGACGGTGTTTTTCGCCAGATCGTCCTGCCAGATCACTCGTTTTTTTTGCACCGTCAATCACTCACAGGTAGCGCCATGAATTTCCAACTCAGCCAAGAACAAGAAATGTTGGTGGACGCGGTTCGCAGTTTTGTCAGCAAGGAGTTGCTGCCCCACGAAGAGGCGGTGGACCGCGCCGATGAGGTCAGCGCCGACCTCGCCGGGGAGATCCGCAGCAAGGCCATCGCCGCTGGCTTCTATGCCTTCAACATGCCGGAAGAAGTGGGTGGCGGCGGCCTGGACTACCTGTCCCAGGCGCTGATCGAGCGTGAGCTGGCCAAGTGTTCCTGGGCCCTGCATGTGTTCGTTGCCCGGCCTTCGAAAATCCTCATGGCCTGTACCGGCTCGCAGATCGGCGACTACCTGCTGCCCTGTGTGCAAGGGCGCAAGGTCGACTGCTTCGCCCTGACCGAACCCGGCGCCGGTTCCGATGCCAATGCGATCAAGACCCGCGCCGTGCGCGACGGCGGCGACTTTGTGCTTAACGGCAGCAAGCACTTCATCAGCCACGCCGGGCATGCGGATTTCGCCATTGTCTTTGCGGTCACCGGCACCTATGAGCACAACGGCCGTCAGCGCAACGCGGTGACTTCGTTCCTGGTGGATCGCGACACCCCGGGCCTGACCATCCGCCGTGGCCCCAAGTGCGTGAGCAACCGCGGCTACCACACCTTCGAGATGTTCTTCGATGACTGCCGGGTACCGGCTTCCAAGGTGCTGGGGGAGGTGGGCAAGGGTTGGGAAGTGGCCAACGCCTGGCTCACCGCCGGGCGAGTGATGGTCGCCGCCAACTGCGTCGGGCAGGCCCAGCGCGCCCTGGATGCCTCCCTGCAATGGGCGGCGGATCGCAAGCAGTTCGGCCAGGCCATCGGCAGTTACCAGGGGGTGTCGTTCAAGCTGGCGGACATGGCCACGCAGATCCGCGCCGCCGAGCTGTTGACCCTGCACACCGCCTGGAAGATGGACCAGGGCAGCATGACCGACGGCGAGGCCGGCATGGCCAAGCTGTTTGCCAGTGAAGTGCTGGGCCGGGTGGCCGACGAGGCGGTGCAGATCTACGGCGGCATGGGCCTGATGGACGAAGGCCCGGTGGAACGCATCTGGCGCAATGCGCGGATCGAGCGCATCTGGGAAGGCACTTCGGAGATCCAGCGCCACATCATTTCCCGTGAACTGCTGCGGCCGCTGATGCGCTGAGCGCCCTGGAGAATTGCCGTCATGTCCCAGACCTTGCGTGACAATCTCAAACGCCTGTTGGCGCCCCGGCATCTGGCTTTCGTCGGCGGGCGCAGCATGGCCCGGGCCCTCAAGCGCTGCGCCGAAGGCGGGTTTGCCGGGCCCATGTGGCTGGTCAACCCGCAGCATGCCGAGCTCGATGGCGTGCCCTGCGTGGCCAGCATCGAACAGCTGCCCTGCGGCCCGGATGCGGTGTTCGTCGCCACCAACCGCGAGCTGACCCTGACCTGCGTCGCGGCGCTGGCGGCCAAGGGCGCCGGCGGGGCGATCTGCTACGCCTCGGGCTTTGCCGAAACCGGCGCCCAGGGCCAGGCCCTGCAACAGCAACTGCTGCAGGCCGCCGGCGACATGGCGCTGCTGGGCCCCAACTGCTACGGCCTGCTGGATTACCTGCACAGCGCCGCGCTGTGGCCGGTGGCCCATGGCGGTCAACCCGTGGAACGCGGTGTGGCAGTGCTGACCCAGAGCGGCAACTTCGCCTACAACCTGTCCATGAGCGATCGCTCGCTGCCGGTGGCCTACATGGCCTCGGTGGGCAATCAGGCGCAGCTGGGCATTGCCGAATTGATGGACGTGCTGCTGGACGAGCCGCGGGTCACTGCCATCGGCCTGCACCTGGAAGGCCTGAAGAACGTGCCGGGTTTTGCCCGGGCGGCGCACAAGGCCCTGGAGAAGGGCATTCCGATCATTGCCCTGAAGACCGGGGTGTCGCAGATCGGTGCCGAGCTGGCCTTGAGTCACACCAGTTCGCTGTCGGGATCGGACGCGCTGTACGACGCGCTGTTCCAGCGCCTGGGGGTGATCCGGGTCAGCGGCCCGGTGAGTTTTGTCGAAACCTTGAAAGCCGCCTCCTGCGGGCAGTTGCCGGCTGGCCCGCAACTGATGGCCCTGGCCTGTTCCGGGGGCGACGCCGGGCTGATCGCCGACTACGCCGAGCGCAACGCCCTGCAGCTGCCCAAGCTGGATGCCGGGCAATGCGCCGAGCTGGCCCAGGTGCTGCCGGGCTACGCCAACCTGGTGAACCCTCTGGATTTCACCACCGCGATCTGGGGCGACGCTACGGCCCTGCAAGCCATGCTCGACACGGCCCTGCGTACCGAGGCCGACAGCGCCATGCTGGTGCTGGATTACCCGGCCGAGTTCACCGGCGAGCGCAAGGAATGCGACCTGCTGCTGGAGCTGTTCTGCGCCGCGTTGCAGCGCCACGGCAAGCGCGGTTTTGTCACCTCGGCCTTTCCCGAGCTGCTGCCGGCCAGTGCCCGCGAGCGTTTGCACGGCCACGGCATTCCCGCCTTGCAAGGGGTGGAGGATGGCCTGGCGGCCTGGGGGCGGATCGTCGCCTATCAACAGCGGCGCCCGGTGTTGCTGGCCCTGGGGGAGTCGGCCCTGGTGCCGCTGTGCCCGCAGGCCCTCCACGGCGCCAGCGTGCTGCTGGACGAGTGGCAGTCCAAACAGGCCTTGCGCGGCTTCGGCCTGAGTATCCCGGACGGTGTGCTGAGCACCCCCGAGCAGGCCCT
>NZ_VYKE01000263.1:0-4050 GCF_032424515.1 Pseudomonas sp. JV245A | reverse complement strand
GTGCTCATCGGCGCACCTCCGCCTTGCCGCCCCGGGAGCGGCCACGCTTGTCCAGCAGGCGATGCTGCTCTTCGCTGAATGCCTGGTAGCGCTTCTGCCATTCGGAAGGGTGGTAGACGCGGCTGACTTCCACCGCGGTGACCTTGTATTCCGGACAGTTGGTGGCCCAGTCGGAGTTGTCGGTGGTGATCACGTTGGCCCCCGACTCGGGGAAGTGGAAGGTGGTGTAGACCACCCCCGGTGCCACCCGCTCGGTGACCCGGGCCCGCAGCACGGTCTGCCCGGCGCGGCTGCCGATGCCCACCCAGTCGCCTTCGTTGATGCCCCGGCTCTCGGCATCGGTGGGGTGGATTTCCAGGCGGTCCTCGGCGTGCCAGGCGACGTTGTCGGTGCGTCGGGTCTGGGCGCCGACGTTGTACTGGCTGAGGATGCGGCCGGTGGTCAGCAGCAGCGGGTAGCGACCGTTGACCTTCTCGTCGGTGGGCACGTAGCCGGTGAGCATGAAGCGCCCCTTGCCGCGCACGAACTCGTCGATGTGCATGGTCGGCGTGCCGTCCGGCGCGGCGTCGTTGCACGGCCATTGCAGGCTGCCGTGGCGGTCCAGGCTGGCGTAGCTGACGCCGGTGAAGGTCGGGGTCAGGCGGGCGATCTCATCCATGATTTCCGAGGGATGGCTGTAGTGCATCGGGTAGCCCAGGGCCGCGGCCAGGGCCAGGGTGCCTTCCCAGTCGGCCTTGCCGCCCAGCGGTTCCATGACCTTGCGCACCCGGGAGATGCGCCGTTCGGCGTTGGTGAAAGTGCCGTCCTTTTCCAGGAACGAGCTGCCCGGCAGGAACACGTGGGCGAACTTGGCGGTTTCGTTGAGGAAGATGTCCTGCACCACCACGCATTCCATGGCCGACAGGGCCGCGGTCACGTGCTGGGTGTTGGGGTCGCTCTGGGCGATGTCCTCGCCCTGGCAGTACAGGCCCTTGAAGCTGCCGCCCAGGGCTGCTTCGAACATGTTGGGAATGCGCAGCCCGGGATCGGCCTGCAGGGTGACGTTCCAGGCCTGCTCGAACTGCTGGCGCACCGCCTGGTTGGAGATGTGCCGATAGCCCGGCAGCTCGTGGGGGAAGGAGCCCATGTCGCAGGAACCCTGGACGTTGTTCTGCCCTCGCAGCGGGTTCACGCCCACCCCTTCGCGGCCGATGTTGCCGGTGGCCATGGCCAGGTTGGCGATGCCCATGACCGAGGTGCTGCCCTGGCTGTGCTCAGTGACCCCCAGGCCGTAGTAGATCGCCGCGTTGCCGCCGGTGGCGTAGAGGCGTGCGGCGGCACGGATATCGGCGGCGGGCACGCCGCAGATGGCGCCGAGCACTTCCGGCGAGTTGTCCGCGCGGCTGACGAAGGCGCTCCACAGGGCGAAGGCCTCGGGCTCGCAGCGGGCGCTGACGAACTCCTGGTCGACCAGCCCTTCAGTGACGATCACATGCGCCAGGGCATTGAGCATGGCCACGTTGGTGCCGGGGCGCAGGGCCAGGTGCAGCTCGGCGCGGGCGTGCACCGAGTCCACCAGGTCGATGCGCCGCGGGTCGATGACGATCAGCTTGGCCCCTTCACGCAGGCGGCGCTTGAGCTGGGAGCCGAACACCGGGTGGGCGTCGCTGGGGTTGGCGCCCATCACCAGGATCACGTCGGCCTGCATCACCGAGTCGAAGCTCTGGGTCCCGGCGGATTCCCCCAGGGTCTGCTTGAGGCCGTAGCCGGTGGGCGAGTGGCAGACCCGGGCGCAGGTATCGACGTTGTTGTTGCCGAAGGCCGCCCGCACCAGCTTCTGCACCAGGTAGGTTTCCTCGTTGGTGCAGCGGCTGGAGGTGATGCCGCCGATGGAATCGCGGCCATATTTGAACTGGATGCGCCGCAGCTCGCTGGCGGCGTAGGTCACTGCTTCGTCCCAGCTGACTTCCTGCCACGGGTCGCTGATGTGCTTGCGAATCATCGGCTTGGTGATGCGATCCGGGTGGGTGGCGTAGCCCCAGGCGAAGCGGCCCTTGACGCAGGAGTGGCCGTGGTTGGCCTGGCCGTTCTTGTCCGGAACCATGCGCACCAGCTGGTCGCCCTTCATCTCGGCGCGGAACGAGCAACCCACCCCGCAGTAGGCGCAGGTGGTGATCACCGCCCGCTCCGGCTGGCCCATCTGCACCACGCTCTTTTCCATCAGGGTGGCGGTGGGGCAGGCCTGCACGCAGGCGCCGCAGGACACGCATTCGGAGTCCAGGAAGTTGTCGCCACCGGCCGCCGCAACCCGGGATTCGAAGCCGCGGCCGCTGATGGTCAGGGCGAAGGTGCCCTGGGTTTCCTCGCAGGCGCGCACGCAGCGGTTGCAGACGATGCACTTGCTCGGGTCGTAGTCGAAGTAGGGGTTGGAGGTGTCTTTCTGATCCTGCAGGTGGTTGGCGCCGTCATAGCCGTAGCGCACTTCCCGCAGGCCCACCTGGCCGGCCACGGTCTGCAGTTCGCAGTTGCCGTTGGCCGAGCAGGTCAGGCAGTCCAGAGGGTGGTCGGAGATGTACAGCTCCATCACGTTGCGGCGCAGGGTCGCCAGTTTCGGCGTTTGCGTATGCACCACCATGCCTTCGCTGACCGGGGTGGTGCAGGAGGCCGGGTAGCCGCGCATGCCGTCGATCTCCACCAGGCACATGCGGCACGAACCGAAGGCTTCCAGGCTGTCGGTGGCGCAGAGTTTGGGAATGGTGGTGCCCATCAGGGCCGCGGCGCGCATCACCGAGGTGCCCTGGGGCACGCTGATGCTGCGCCCGTCGATGTTCAGGCTGACCTGCACCTGGCTGTCGCGGGCCGGGGTGCCGAAGTCCACGGCATTGAGATCGATGTCTGTGGCTGGGTCGAAAAGAGTGATCATTGCTCGGCCTCCGAGGGCGCCAGACCGAAGTCGGCGGGGAAGTGCTTCAGGGCGCTGGCCACCGGGTAGGAGGTCATCCCGCCCAGGGCGCACAGCGAGCCGTATTGCAGGGTGTCGCACAGGTCCTTGAGGATCAGCGCCTGCTCATCGCGGCGGCCTTGATCGGGAGCGGCCAGCAGGCGATCGATGACCTCCACGCCGCGGGTCGAGCCGATGCGGCACGGGGTGCATTTGCCGCAGGATTCCTCGGCGCAGAACTGCAGGGCGAAGCGCGCCATGCGGGCCAGGTCCAGGCTGTCGTCGGCCACCACCACGCCACCGTGGCCGAGCATCGCGCCCATGGCGGCGAAGGCTTCGTAATCCAGCGGCGTATCGAACTGCGAAGGCGGTACCCAGGCGCCCAGGGGGCCACCGACTTGCGCCGCCTTCAGTGGCCGGCCACTGGCGGTGCCGCCGCCATAGCCTTCCACCAGCTCGCGCAGGGTCAGGCCGAAGGCCCGCTCCACCAGGCCGCCATGGCGCACGTTGCCCGCCAGTTGGAAGGGCATGGTGCCCAGGGACCGGCCCATGCCGTAGTCGCGATAGAACGGCGCGCCCTTGGCCAGGATCAGCGGTACCGAGGCCAGGGTCAGCACGTTGTGCACCAGGGTCGGCTGGCCGAACAGGCCTTGCAGCGCCGGGATCGGCGGCTTGGCGCGGACGATGCCGCGCTTGCCTTCCAGGGAGTCCAGCAGAGCGGTTTCCTCGCCGCAGATATAGGCCCCGGCACCGACCCGCACCTCCATGTCGAAGGCCTGGCCGCTAGCGCCGGCATTGGCCCCGAGATAACCGGCATCCCGGGCGATGTCCAGGGCTTCGCGCAGGGTGGCCACCGCCTGGGGATATTCCGAGCGCACGTAGATATAGCCGTAGCTGGCGCCGACTGCGATGCCGGCAATGGCCATGCCTTCGATCAGCAGGAACGGGTCGCCCTCCATCAGCATGCGGTCGGCGAAGGTGCCGGAGTCGCCTTCGTCGGCGTTGCACACCACGTACTTCTGCTGCTGCGGCGTGTCGCGCACGGTGCGCCATTTGATCCCGGCGGGGAAGGCCGCGCCGCCACGGCCGCGCAGGCCGGAATCGAGCACCGCGGCCACGGTCTGCTCGCC
>NZ_VYKE01000262.1:0-4103 GCF_032424515.1 Pseudomonas sp. JV245A | reverse complement strand
CTTCGCTGGCAAGCCAGCTCCTACCGCACGCAGGCGGTCAGGCTTGCAGCGCCAGTTGCAGGCGCTCCAGGCCAATGCCGAAGCCGGCACCCTGGCGATAGGCGCCTGCCCCCACCACTTGCTGCTGCGCCCCCAGGCGCGGGCAGCGCACTTCGAAACCCTCGCCATTGAGGTAGTAGGTCAGGCCGCGCTTGACCCCGAGGTTGAGCTGGTATTCCAGGCCCAAGGCGTCGAGAAAGCCCACGCACAGCGCCCGCGCCTGCTCCAGGGCGCGCTGCGGATCGGGGCCGAGAATCTCCAGGCCCAACTGGGTGAACTCTCGATACCGCCCGGCTTGCGGGCGCTCGTAGCGATAGCAGCGGGCAACGTAGAAGAAGGCCGCCTGCTCGCGCCCCGCCAGCAGCTCGCCGGCGGTTTCCTGGAACAGCGCGGTGGCTTCCGGGATCAGGCAGCAAGGCCGCCCGGCCTTGTCGTTGAAGGCCCACATCTGGCCGATGACTTCGCTACCTCCGGCCTTCTCGATAAAGGTGTCCTGGCCCCACAGCGCCGGGACAATGACTTCTTCAGCGCCCGCTTCGATGAAGCCAGCTCCGGAAGCGTCCTTCCAGGGTGCGCAGGGTGGCGGCTTGTTCGCCGGTGATCATTCGAGTGCCACGTAACATGGTCATGGGTCATTCCTCTGGTTTTTTGACAGGCAATAAAAAAGGCGCCTTGTGGGGCGCCTTGGTTTTTTTTCATCGAAGGTCAGTGATCGCGATTGCTCGATGACTGACGGCTCGACGCGCACAAGCGACCACGGCCCCGGAGATGAGGTCGATGGTGATGAGGGCGGGAGACGAGCTGGAAAAAATTCATGGCGCATCCTGCCACGCCGCCCCCGGGCCTGACAAGCAAGCACCTGCTCCCCGCACAACAGTGCCCCCTGTGGAAGCCGGCTTGCCGGCGAAGAGGCCCTGCATCGCCCTGGCGGCCGCCTTCGCTGGCAAGCCAGCTCCTCTACAGCGGGCGTTGCAGGCAGCGCTGGTAGCGTTCGTCCACCCGTTTGGCGAACCAGGCAGTGGTCAGTTGGCGGGTGATCTTCGGGCTCTTGAGTTCGATGCCGGGCAGTTGCTGGCGCGGTACGGGCTTGCCCGCCATGCGATCGGCCAGGGCGAACACCTGACGGTACAGCTCGGTTTCTTCGAAGTCCTGGCGGTCGCCCTTCTCCAGCTGGGCGCGGATCTGCGGGTTACGCAGCCCCAGCTGCTTGCCCAGGGTGCGCACCGCCAGTTCGGTGCTGCCGGGCATGACCGAGCCGTAGCGGATCAGGTCGCCATCCAGCGCCAGCCTGATCCCGCTGGCACGGCTCACCGCGCTCTGGAACGCCGCGTTGCGGCTGGCGTACCAGCCGGCGTTGAAATCGGCGAAACGGTACAACGGCTGCGGGTAGTCCACCGGGTAGCCCAACAGGTGGGCGATGCCGAAATACAGGCCGCCGCGGCGGCTGAAGACCTCATGACGGATGGAGTCCTGCACCGGGTAGGGATAGCCCTGGGCATGCTGCTGGGCGAACTCGATGCTGACCTGCATCGGCCCACCGGTGTGCACCGGGTTGAAGCCGCCGAACAGGGTCTTGCCCAGGGGCACCATGCCGATGAAGTCATCGAAGATCGCACTCAATTCCTTCTCGCTGCGGGCACTGGCCAGGCGCTGGCTGTAGGACTGGCCGTCCGGGCCGCGCACTTGCAGGGCGGCACTGACCAGCAGCGCCGGCACATGCACCTTGGCCGCGCGGCGGTCGATCTCTTGCCGGGCGATGCGCCCCAGGCCCGGCACCGTCGGGTCGACCTGGAAGGTGGATTCCTGCTCGGTCACCGCCAGCACCGCGCACAGGTTGCTCTGGCTCGGTTCAAGGCCCTGGGCGCTGAAGGCCACCTGGATGTCCCGGGCCCAGCCCGGGCGGTCCGCCACCTGGGCCGGCAGCAGGCGCAGGATCCGGGCCTGGGTCTGTTCGGGGGTCAGTGTTGGTGCCTGGGGGCCGCGCTGGCTGGCGCAACCGGCCAGCAGCGACAGGCCCAGGAAGCAACTGAGAAGACGAGAGGAAATCATGGGGCTCCGCGAGATGGCTGGGCGAGGGCCGTGCAAGTAAAGCAGCGGCTGGGGCGTTCGACCAAGGAATGCGAGCGCTGTTCCCGCCGCGGCCCTTGTAGCCGCTGCCGCAGGCTGCGTAGCAGACGCCGCGACCCTGAGGCCTCTGCGGGATCGGCGGGAGATCGCCAGGCAAGGTCCTGCGGACCTTTGCACAGCTTCGCGGGCTCAGCAGCGGCTACAGGCTAGAATCCTTCTATTGGCGGTGTGGCTGGGTGTATTTTGATGACCCCCGACCTCGGTGTGGCGCCCAGCCCTGACCCCGCGCCTGCCCTCAATGGAGTGATGCCCGGATGCTGACCCTGGATTTCCTGATCACCAGCCTGATCGTCGTGCTGATTCCCGGCAGCGGCGTGATCCTGACCATTTCCACCGCCCTGGTGGCCGGCAAGCGCGCCAGCCTGTTCACCGCCATCGGCTGCACCGCCGGGATTGTCCCGCACCTGCTGGCCTCGATCCTCGGCCTGTCGGCCATCCTGCACTCCAGCGCGCTGGCCTTCCAGGGCCTGAAGTTCGCCGGCGTCGCCTACCTGCTGTACCTGGCCTACGCCACCTGGCGCGACCGCTCGGCCTTCGCCGTGGACAGCAACGCCGTCAGCCATGGCCCCGGCGCGCTGATGCTCAAGGCCTGCCTGCTGAATATCCTCAACCCCAAGCTGACCCTCTTCTTCCTGGCCTTCCTGCCCCAGTTCATCGCCCATGACGGCAGCGGCCCGATCCCGCAGATGCTGCTCCTGAGCGGCGTGTTCATGGCCATGACCTTCTTCGTGTTCGTGCTCTATGGCCTGCTGGCCAACCTGTTCCGCACCGCGGTGATCGAGTCGCCCCAGGTGCAGAACTGGCTGCGCCGCAGCTTTGCCGCAAGCTTCGCCGGGCTCGGCCTGAACCTGGCCTTCGCCCAGCGCTGAGCCCGGCGGCAGCCGCCTGCATGACCTTGATCGTCTACCGAGGGCAAGCCCATGAATTGCAGCGACGTACTGATCATCGGCGCCGGCCCCACCGGCCTGGTCCTGGCGCTCTGGCTGCGCCGGCAGGGGGTCAAGGTGCGGATCATCGACAAGACCCCGGGCCCGGGCACTACCTCCCGGGCCCTGGCGGTGCAGGCGCGAACCCTTGAGCTGTACCGCCAGCTGGACCTGACCCGGGCCATCGTCGAGCGCGGCCACCATGTGCCGGCGGTGAACCTCTGGGTCAAGGGCGAGCGCGCCGCCCACCTGCCGTTCAAGGCCATCGGCGAAGACCTGACGCCCTACCCCTTCCTGCAGATCTTTCCTCAGGACGAACACGAGCAACTGCTGATCGAACGCCTGGCGCTGCAGGGGGTGGAGGTCGAACGCAACACCGAGCTGCTGGCCTTCACCGACCACGGCCACCTGATCAACGCCCGCCTGCGCGGCCCCGACGGGCGCGAAGAACACTGCCAGGCCTTCTACCTGGCCGGCTGCGACGGCGCCCGCTCCACGGTGCGCAAGACCCTGGGCACCGGCTTTCCCGGCGGCACCTACCAGCAGGTGTTCTACGTCGCGGATGTGCAGGCCAGCGGCCCGAGCATCGACGGCCAGTTGCACGTGGACCTGGACGACGCCGACTTTCTCGCGGTGTTCCCCCTGGCCCAGAGCGGCCGCGCACGGCTGATCGGCACGGTGCGCGACGAGCGTGCCGAGCACCCGGAGAACCTGCGCTTCGAGGATGTCAGCCAGCGCGCCATGCGCCAGCTCAAGGTCGAGGTGGCCCAGGTCAACTGGTTCTCCACCTACAAGGTGCATCACCGGGTGGCCGAGCAGTTTCGCACCGGCCGGGTGTTCCTCCTCGGGGACGCCGCCCACGTGCATAGCCCGGCCGGCGGCCAGGGCATGAACACCGGGATCGGCGACGCCATCAACCTGGCCTGGAAACTGGCAGCGGTACTGAGCGGCAAGAGTGCCGAACGCCTGCTGGAAACCTACGCCACCGAACGCATGGAGTTCGCCCGGCGC
>NZ_VYKE01000261.1:0-4128 GCF_032424515.1 Pseudomonas sp. JV245A | reverse complement strand
AGGGCCATTTGCAGGATCAGCCAGGCATTGGCCGCGCTGATGATGGCGAACAGGCTCCAGGCGAGGATCCGGGTCGGCCAGCGGTTGACGAACTCGCCCATCAGGCGCCGGTCGTTGGTCATGCGGATCAGCGGGTACAGGGCGAACGGCAGTTGCAGGCTGAGCACCACCTGGCTCAGCACCAGCAACTGGCCCACGGCGCCGTCACCCAACAGCCAGACGCCGATGAACGCCGGGATCAGGGCCAACCCACGGGTGATCAGGCGCCGCTGCCAGCAGGGAATCCGCAGGTTCAGGTAACCCTCCATGATCACTTGCCCGGCAATGGTCCCGGTGAAGGTCGAGCTCTGCCCCGAAGCCAGCAGCGCCACGCCGAACAGCACGCTGGCCAGGGCCCCGCCCACCAGCGGGTCGAGCAGGTGGTAGGCGTCCTGGATCTCCACCACATCGCTGTGGCCGGTGTTGTGGAAGGCCGCGGCGGCGAGGATCAGGATCGCCGCGTTCACCAGCAGCGCCAGGGCCAGCGAGCCGATGGTGTCGATCCGCGCCAGCTTGATGGCGTCGGCGCGGCTGGCGCGGTCGTTGCCCACCAGCCGGGTTTGCACGACGGAGGTGTGCAGGTAGAGGTTGTGGGGCATGACCGTGGCGCCGAGGATGCCGATGGCCAGGTACAGCGGCGCGGCGTCGCCGATGGCCGAGAGCGAGGGTACAAAGCCCCGGGCCACGTCCGGCCAGTAGGGCTTGATCAGCAGCAGCTCGATGAAGAAGCACACGCCAATGGTCGCCACCAGCGCCAGCATGATCGCCTCCAGCCGGCGGAAGCCGCGGTTCTGCAGGGCCAGCACCAGCAGGGTGTCGAAGGCGGTGATGACGATCCCGGTGCTCAGGGACACCCCCAGCAGCAGGTGGAACGCCAGGGCGCAGCCCAGCACTTCGGCCAGGTCGGTGGCGATGATCGAAACCTCTGCCAGCAGCCACTGGGTGCGCGCCGAACGGGTGCTGTAGCGCTCGCGGCAGAGCTGGGCCAGGTCGCGCCCGGTGGCGATCCCCAGGCGTGAACACAGGCACTGCACCGCCATCCCCGCCAGGCTCGCCAGCAGTACCACGAACAGCAGGTTGTAGCCGTAGCGCGAGCCGGCCTCGATGGCCGTGGCCCAGTTGCCGGGGTCCATGTAGCCGATGGAAATCAGCAGCCCGGGGCCGGCAAAGCGCAGCAGGCGGCGCCACAGGGAAGCGCCGGGGTCGACGGCGACGGAACCCGCCACCTCCGGCGGGCAAAAGGGCGCGGTGGCGATTTTCGGCAAGCTGAATTTCACGGATATTTCCCAGGCGGATTGGCGCAGGGGCCCAGCTTAGACGTTTCAATGCGGGCACCCAAGCCTGAATTTACCCCGCCAAGGCGAGTATGCTGCACAGGTTGTGCCCTGCGCCGAAACCTTCGGCAGTGAGTATTTTCTGGCCCAAGGTAGCCCTGTGAACAGCACTGCGACGCCCCCCGAACCTCTGCCCCCTTTCCTGCAACCCGGCGACCGGGTGCTGCTGTTCGATGGCGTGTGCAAGCTGTGCAATGCCTCGGTGCGCTTTGTCATCCGCCACGACAGCCAGCGGCGGATCAAGCTGGCCTCGGTGCAATCGCCCCAGGGCCAGGCGCTGCTGGCCTGGTTCGGCCTGTCCACCGAGCAGTTCGACAGCGTGGTGCTGATCGAGGAAGGCCGGCTGTCCCAGCGCTCCGATGCGTTTATCCGCCTGATGGCGCAACTGCCGGCGCCCTGGCGCTGGCTGCGGCTGTTGCGCGGGGTTCCCCGGCCGCTGCGGGATTGGGTCTACAACCTTATTGCCCGCAATCGCTATCGGTTGTTCGGCCGTCTCGACGTCTGTTTACTGCCGAACCCGGATCACCAGGGGCGCTTTCTCGACGACCCGTCCTGAGGCCCCGCCCCGGCCCAATCAGCCAGGCTGACGCCGGAAGAACAGCGTCACCTGCCCGAGCTCGAAGCCGAACTTGGTCATGTAGGAACGATTGGCCAGGGTGTTTTCGTCCAACAGGTACATCCAGTCGTCGAAGTGCACCTGGTAGGTCTTGCCATCCACCGGCAGGTTGAGCACGTAGCGCCAGCGCAGGGCATTGCCGGCGACCTCACCCCGGGCCTCGCCGACCACATCGTCGGCGGTCCCGCGCCACAGGCCGGGCCCCGCGGGGACCAGGGTCCAGACCCGGGTCTGGCGGGTGCCGTCGCTGTAGGTGAAGTCTTCGTGCATGATGAATTTCTCGCCTTCGCTGCGGCTGTCGATTTGCACATGAAAACGCTTGATCACCTCGCCGGAGCGCTTCTGGAACAGGCCCCAGGCCTCCACCCGACCACTGAAGAACTGCCGCAGTTCCAGCTCGGGCTTCTGGTCACGGTACTGCTTGACGTCGGTGTCGCTGCATGCGACCAGGCCGAGGCACAGCACTAGCAAGTATTGCTTGAGCATGGAATATCTCCTGTGCTGCGCCCGCTATTGGCCCAGCAGTTGTGCGCGCAACTGCGGATTGCGCGTGCGCGGGTCGAGCCAGATGGCGAAAAACGCTCGGGCGAAGGCTTCGTCCTCGACCCTGTACTGCAAGCGCTGGTCGACAAAGAACTGCACCCCGCGCCCGGGCAGGAACACCCCGGTGATGCGCTGGCCCGGTTCGACATCGACGAAGGCGCGCTGCATCTGCGCCTGCCAGTCCTTGAGTTGCGCCGGGCTCACCGCGCTGCCGGACAGGCGCTGGATCTCGTCGAGGCTGGTCTGCACCAGATCGCCGCGGCTGATCGTGCGCCGGTAGGTCAGTTCCAGGGCGAAGGGGCTATCGGCGGTCAATGGCAACGTCGTGCCCCAGAGCCGCGCGGTGTAGACCTTGAAGCCGAACCAGCTGAACTCGCCGCTGCCCAGCAGCCGCGCATTGGGCAACGACTCTTGCCAACCGGCACTGGCCGTAGCGCTGAGCAGCACCAGCAGCCACAGCAACCGGGCCAAGCCCACTCGCCGCCTGCGTTTCATTCAAGGCTGCCTGCGCAACAGCTGAAGAAACTCCTGGCGGGTGCTGGCCGACTCGCGAAAGGCCCCCAGCATTACCGAGGTGTTCATCAGCGAGTTCTGCTTCTCGACCCCGCGCATCATCATGCACATGTGCCGCGCTTCGATGACCACCGCCACCCCGGCCGCCCGGGTCACTTCCTGGATCGCCTCGGCAATCTGCCGCGTGAGGTTCTCCTGGATCTGCAGGCGTCGTGCATACATGTCGACGATCCGCGCCACCTTGGACAGGCCCAGCACTTTGCCGGTGGGGATGTAAGCCACATGAGCCTGACCAATGAACGGCAGCAAATGGTGCTCGCACAGGGAATACAACTCGATGTTCTGGACCATCACCATCTCGTCGCTGGTGGAGCTGAACAACGCACCGTTGACCAGTTCTTCGAGGCTGGTTTCGTAACCATGGCACAGATAACGCAAGGCTTTTGAGGCTCGCTGCGGGGTGTCCCGCAAGCCCTCGCGGGTCGGGTCTTCACCCAACCCCTGCAAAATGCCGTGAAAGTGCTGGGAGAGAGGATCGTGCATGGCGCATGGCTTCCGAAAGGCTGGCGGGGCGGGCAATTCCTTGCACGTGCCAAGGAAAAAAGGCCTCCGAGGTGGTCGACCACCTAACTGACCCTGCCCCGGTTCCACCCGGGCCTGACCTCGGAGCCCAAAAAGCGTGGGCAGCGACCGCCGCCCCTTGAAAAACTGAGCAGCTATCAGCACATCCCACACCTTAAAAACCTATACGACAATTTAATTTTTGTACAATTTTTATCGGCAAAAAATGCCTTTTAAGCCCAAATACTTGTACAAATAAGCCTTTAATCGATTCAATACTTTCTATCTGTACAAGAAAAAACGACCCTGCACTTCACTCCCGGCCACTTCCCTGCCTGCAGATACGCGCCAATCGCTTCGTTGGATGCTAGCGTGGCGCACCGTTCATCCGCCGAGTGCGCCCATGCTGCTGTTGAAACTGCTGACCGTTCCCGGATTTCTGTGGTTGATCTCCCTGGCGAGCAAGCGCTGGGGCCCGAATGTCGCTGGCTGGCTGGCGGGGTTTCCCGTGGTGGTGGGGCC
>NZ_VYKE01000260.1:0-4133 GCF_032424515.1 Pseudomonas sp. JV245A | reverse complement strand
GCAGCGCCTGGAAATCCCCGCCACCACCATCCCCCAGCTCAAGCGCCAGCGGCGTCTCTGAGGCCGCTGCAAGTGCTTTTCCCCGCGCCGGCCCCAGGGCCGGCGCGGGCCGTGGTACCTCAGCGGGACAGGCCCCGCGCCATGTCCCGGCTTCCCATGTCAGCCCCGCTGCGGCGGATGTTTTAGCGTCTGCGAGCTGCCAGCAAGCCTGGCGGGCTCACTGTCCCTGGTGCTTTTTGCGCAACGGCGCGACAGCCCCGCGCGGTGCCTGGCAGCGGCGCTTGTCGCCCGTCCGGGCAGCGGGGCGCCGGTGAAAGGTTGCATCTGAAACAAGGACGTTCTCTTCAACCGTTTCCGAATTCTCAGGCAGGTTACAAGATGCAGTTCAGCGAATTGATGGCAGTGCTTTCGACCCTGGCGATCCGTCTTCAACGGGAACAGGAGGACCTGCTCGTCCAGGGCGATGACGAGGCGCTGGACGACGGGCTCTGGGACAGCCTGGTGCAGCACAAGGCCCGGCTCCTGGAACTGCTCGACGGCCAGGGCGGCAGCTGGCTGAGCCCGGCTTTCAGGATCACCCCGGACATGCTGCCCCTGGTGCAGCTGGACCCGCCCGCCATCGAGCGTATCGTCGCCGCAGTGCCCGGTGGCGCCGCCAACGTGCAGGACATCTACCCCCTGGCGCCGCTGCAGGAGGGCATGCTCTATCATCATTTGTCCGCCGCCCAGGGCGACCCCTATGTGCTGCAGGCGCGCTTCGCCTTTGCCAGTGCCGAGCGACGGCAAGCCTTCGCCGAAGCCTTGCAATGGGTCATCGACCGCCACGACATCCTGCGTACCGCCATCGCCTGGGAAAGCCTGGATGAGCCGTTGCAGGTGGTCTGGCGCCAGGCGCCGCTGGTGATCGAGGCCGTGGCGCTGGACCCGGCTGACGGCGATGTGCTCGGCCAGCTGCAGGCCCGCTACGACTCCCGGCACTTTCGCCTGGACCTGCGTCAGGCGCCGCTGCTGCGCCTGGTGCACGCCGAGGACCCGGCCAACCAGCGCCAGGTGGCGCTGCTGCTGTTCCATCACCTGGCCCTGGATCACTCCGCGCTGGACCTGGTACGCCAGGAAATCCACGCCCGCCTGCAAGGGCACAGCGAGCGCCTGCCGGCCCCGGTACCGTTTCGCAACCATCTGGCCCAGGCCCTGGCAAGCCGCAGCGAGGTGGCCCACGAACGCTTCTTTCGCGAGATGCTCGGCGATATCGACGAGCCGACCCTGCCGTGCGGCCTGGGGGATGTGCAGGGCGCCGGGCGGGTGATCGAAGAGGCCCGGCTGACCCTGGACACCGAGCTCAGCCAGCGCCTGCGGGCCCAGGCCCGGCAGCTGGGGGTGAGCAGCGCCAGCCTGATGCACCTGGCCCTGGCCCGGGTGCTGGGCCAGCTGTCGGGGCGCGAAGCGGTGGTGTTCGGCACCGTGCTGCTGGGCCGCATGGAGGCCGGCGAAGGCGGCGAGCGGGCCCTGGGCATGTTCATCAACACCTTGCCGCTGCGGGTGGATGTCGGCGCCCAGGGCGTGCGCGCCGGGGTCCTGGCCACCCATCAGCGGCTCAGTGCCTTGCTCGCCCATGAGCATGCGTCCCTGGCCCTGGCCCAGCGCTGCAGCGGGGTCAGTGCGCCGACGCCGCTGTTCAGCGCCATGCTCAACTACCGCCACAGCCACGCCGCCGATGGCGCCCAGGTGCAGGAGGTGGCCCCGGGCATCCAGGTGCTGGGCGCCGAAGAACGCACCAACTACCCGCTGACCATCAACATCGATGACCTGGGAGAGGATTTTTGCATCACCGCCCTGGTGGATCGGCAACTGGGCGCCGAGCGCATCGCCGGCTACCTGCTGACCGCCCTGGAGAGCCTGGCCCTGGCCTTGCAGAGCACTCCGCAGGCACCGCTGTACAGCCTGGAGATGCTCCCGGCCAGCGAGCGCCGCTACCTGTTGCAGGGCCTGAACACGCCGCTGGGGCACTACCCGGACAGCCCGCTGATCCACCAGCAGGTGGAAGCCCAGGCCCGGGTCCAGCCCGAGGCCCCGGCGCTGCTGTTCGGCGAGCTGAGGCTGAGCTACGGCGAGCTCAACCGGCGCGCCAACCAGGTGGCGCACCGTTTGCTGGCGCTGGGCGTACGCCCGGACCAGCGTGTGGCGATCTGTGTCGAGCGCGGCGTGGAAATGATCGTCGGCCTGCTGGGCATCCTCAAGGCCGGCGGCGCCTACGTGCCCATCGACCCGGCCTACCCCCGCGAGCGCATCGCCTACACCCTGCAGGATAGCGACCCGGTGGCGCTGCTGGTGCAGGCCGGCACCCAGTCCCTGGTGGCCGACCTGCGGGTGCCGCTGATCGACCTCGACAGCCGCACCCTGGCCCATGAAGCCCAGGACGACCCCGAAGTGCCGGGGCTGACCCCGGCCCACCTGGCCTATGTGATCTACACCTCGGGCTCCACCGGCCTGCCCAAGGGGGTGATGGTGGAGCACCGCAACGTGGCCCGGCTGTTCAGCGCCACCCGCGACTGGTTCGACTTCAACTGGCGGGACGTGTGGGCGCTGTTCCATTCCTTCGCCTTCGATTTCTCGGTGTGGGAGATCTGGGGGGCGCTGGTGCATGGCGGCCAGTTGCTGGTGGTGCCCCAGGCCGTCAGCCGTTCGCCGGATGACTGCTACCGGCTGCTCTGCGAAGCCCGGGTGAGCATCCTCAACCAGACCCCCAGCGCCTTCCGTTCGCTGATCGCGGCCCAGGACCAGAGCCCCCTCAAGCACTCTCTGCGCCAGGTGATCTTCGGCGGCGAGGCCCTGGAACCGGGGATGCTCAAGCCCTGGTATGCCCACCTGGAAAACGTCGGCACCCAGCTGGTGAACATGTACGGCATCACCGAAACCACGGTGCACGTGACCTATCGCCCGTTGCAGGCGGCGGATGCCCAGCTGGTGGGCAGCAGCCCCATCGGCCGGCGCATTCCCGACCTGCAACTGTATGTGCTCGATGCCCACCGCGAGCCGCTGCCCAGCGGCGTGGTGGGTGAGTTGTATGTGGGCGGCGCCGGGGTTGCCCGGGGCTACCTCAACCGCGATCAGCTGACCGCCGAGCGCTTTATCGCCGACCCCTTCAGCCACGAGCCGGGGGCGCGGCTGTACAAGACCGGCGACCTGGCGCGCTGGCGCAGCGACGGCAGCCTGGAGTACCTGGGGCGCAACGATGACCAGGTGAAGATCCGCGGCTTTCGCATCGAGCTGGGGGAGATCGAGGCCCGCCTGGCGGCCTGCGACGGGGTGCGCGAAGCGGTAGTGATCGCCCGGGAAGACACCCCGGGGGACAAGCGCCTGGTGGCCTATGTGATCCCCCGGCCGGGGGCCGCTGCCAGCGCTGCGCAACTGCGCGAGCAACTGCAACAGAGCCTGGCCGAGCACATGCTGCCCAGCGCCTTTGTGACGTTGCAGGCCTGGCCCCTGACCCCCAACGGCAAGCTCGACCGCAAGGCCCTGCCGGCGCCGGACAGCCAGGCCCTGGCCCGGCGTGAATATGCAGCGCCCCAGGGCGAGGTGGAACAGGCCATCGCGACGATCTGGCAAGAGCTGCTGGGCTTGCCGCAGGTCGGGCGCCAGGACAACTTCTTCGAGCTGGGCGGGCACTCGCTGCTGGCGGTCAAGCTGATGGAGCGCATGCGCCAGGTGGACCTGTGCGCCGATGTGCGGGTGCTGTTCGGCCAGCCGACCCTGGCCGCCCTGGCGGCGACCGTGGGCGGGCAGCGCGAGGTGCAGGTGCCGGCCAACCGCATCGCCGCCGATTGCCGCCACATCACCCCGGACCTGCTGCCCCTGGCGGACCTCGATCAGGCCGCCATCGACCGGCTGCTGGCGCGGGTGCCCGGCGGCGCCGCCAACGTCCAGGACATCTATGCCCTGGCGCCCTTGCAGGCGGGGATCCTCTATCACCACCTGAGCAGCGCCGAGGGCGATCCCTATGTGCTCCAGGTGCAGTTCGAATTTGCCGGCGAAGACGCCCTGCAAACCTTCACCCTGGCCTTGCAGCAGGTCATCGCGCGCCACGACATCCTGCGCAGCAGCATGGCCTGGGAAGGCCTGGAACAGCCGGTGCA
>NZ_VYKE01000259.1:0-4217 GCF_032424515.1 Pseudomonas sp. JV245A | reverse complement strand
GCGGCCAAGGCGCCGCTCCAGCCTGCCCCGCGCAGCCTTTTGCCGTACGCCGCGAACCCGGGTTCACGGCGGCCGGAAGGCGCCTGCGCGGGCCCCCAGCCATTACGAGGGTTTCGTCATGTTTCATCTACAGGCACTCGACCTGGCGCGCATCCAGTTCGCGTTCACGGTCTCGTTCCACATCATCTTTCCCGCCATCACCATCGGCCTGGCCAGTTTCCTGGCGGTGCTCGAAGGCTTGTGGCTCAAGACCCACAACAGCACCTACAAGGACCTGTACCACTTCTGGTCGAAGATCTTCGCCGTCAACTTCGGCATGGGCGTGGTTTCCGGGCTGGTCATGGCCTACGAGTTCGGCACCAACTGGAGCCGCTTCTCGGACTTCGCCGGGAGTATCACCGGCCCTCTGCTGACCTATGAAGTGCTGACCGCGTTCTTCCTCGAAGCGGGCTTTCTCGGGGTCATGCTGTTCGGCTGGAACCGGGTGGGTCGCGGGCTGCACTTTTTCGCCACGGTGATGGTGGCCATCGGCACCCTGATCTCGACCTTCTGGATCCTCGCCTCCAACAGCTGGATGCAGACGCCCCAGGGCTTCTCCATCGTCGATGGGCGGATCATGCCCATGGACTGGCTGGCGATCGTCTTCAACCCGTCCTTCCCCTTGCGCCTGATGCACATGGCGATTGCCGCATTCGTCGCCACGGCGTTCTTCGTCGGATCGAGCGCCGCCTGGCACCTGCTGCGGGGCAACGACACACCGCCGGTGCGCAAGATGCTGTCGATGGCGCTGTGGATGGCGCTGATCGTGGCACCGATCCAGGCGGTGGTCGGTGACGCCCATGGCCTGAACACCCTGGAGCACCAGCCGGCGAAGATCGCCGCCATCGAAGGCCACTGGGAAAACCACGGCAGCGAACCCTCGCCCCTGGTGCTGTTCGGCATTCCCAACATGGACGGCGAGAAAACCGACTACGCCGTGGAAGTGCCCTACCTGGGCAGCCTGATCCTGACCCACAGCCTGGATAAGCAGATCCCGGCGCTCAAGAGCTTCCCCAAGGAGGACCGGCCCAACTCGGCCATTGTGTTCTTCAGCTTCCGCATCATGGCCGGCCTGGGCATGTTGATGATCCTCACCGGGTTGCTGGGCCTGCTGCTGCGGCGCAACGGCGGGCTGTACCGCAACCGCCTGTTCCTGCGCCTGGTGCTGTGGATGGGCCCCAGCGGCCTGATCGCCCTGCTGGCGGGCTGGATCACCACCGAAGTCGGGCGCCAGCCCTGGGTGGTGTACGGCCTGCTGCGCACCAGCGACGCCGCCTCCAACCACAGCGTGGCGCAACTGAGCATCTCCCTGGCGCTGTTCGTGGTGATCTACTTCTCGGTGTTCGCCGTGGGCATCGGCTACATGATGAAGCTGGTGCGCAAGGGCCCGCAGCCCCACCACGAGCATCCGCCCAGCACTGCGCCCGGCCAGGAGCCGACTCCGCGCCGGCCGCTGTCGGCCATTCCCGAGACCTTCGCCACCGGCGACCACCACCTCTGATACAAGGGCAACCAACATGACGATTCAAGGCATAGACCTGTCATTGATCTGGGGCGTGATCATCGCCTTCGGGGTGATGATGTACGTGATCATGGACGGCTTCGACCTGGGGCTGGGGATCCTCTTTCCGCTGATCCCCGATGCCCGGGAGCGGGACGTGATGATGAACACCGTGGCCCCGGTGTGGGACGGTAACGAGACCTGGCTGATCCTCGGTGGCGCGGCGCTGTACGGCGCCTTTCCCCTGGCCTATTCGGTGATTCTGGAGGCCCTGTACCTGCCGCTGATCTTCATGCTGGCAGGGCTGATCTTCCGCGGCGTGGCCTTCGAGTTCCGCTTCAAGGCCAGCCCCGAGAAACGGCACATCTGGGATTGGGCGTTCATCGGCGGCTCGCTGCTGGCGACCCTGTGCCAGGGCATTGTGATCGGCACCTATATCAGCGGCATCCCGGTGGTCGATCGGCAGTTCGCCGGCGGCACCCTGGACTGGCTGGCGCCCTTCCCGCTGTTCTGCGGCCTGGGGCTGATCGTGGCCTATGCGCTGCTGGGCAGCACCTGGCTGCTGGTCAAGACCGAAGGCATGCTGGAAGCGCGCATGCGCCACTACACCCGGCCCCTGGCGTTCGCGCTGACCGCGGTGGTGGCGGTGCTCTGCGTGTGGACCGCGCTGCTGCACCCGGAGATCGCCAACCGCTGGTTCAGCCATGCCCATATCGTGATCTTCGGTGCGCTGCTGGTGCTGGGGCTGGCGGCACTGTTCGGGCTCCTGGGCACTTTGCGCCAGCACCATTCCCACTGGCCGTTCGTGTTCACCCTGGTGCTGGTGTTCCTCGGCTACATCGGCCTGGCGTTCAGCATCTGGCCGAACATAGTGCCGCCGTCCATCAGCCTGTGGGAGGCGGCTTCACCGCTGTCCAGCCAGCTGTTCATCCTGATCGGCACCCTGTTCATCCTGCCGGTCATCCTGATGTACACCTGCTGGAGCTACTACGTGTTCCGCGGCAAAGTGAGGATTGGCGATGGCTACCATTGATCGAGCTACACCCCTGCCCTGGCACAAGGCTGTGGCGCAACTGAGCCTGCTGTTCATCGGCGCACTGCTGATGCTCGCCTGCAGCGGCGCACTGATGCTGGAGCTGGCGCATGGATAGGCTATCGACGCGGCCGGCATCCACCTGGCAGCGGTTGCTGTGGATGGGGGGTATCTGGCTGGCCAGTGTGGTGGGCCTGGGGCTGGTGGCCGGCGTGTTGCGGCTGCTGATGCAAGCCGCCGGCATGCACAGCCACTGAGCAGGGGCGATAACGCCTGCAACCCCGGCCCGCAATAGCGGGCCGGTTTTTTTTGCGCCTACAGGCCGGTGGGCGCGCGCTCGGCCAGGTCTTCCAGCAGGTCGGCGGAGGGCACGAAGAACAGCCCGCCGGTGACCGCGGTGCTGAAGTCCAGCAGGCGATCGTAGTTGCCTGCAGGGCGGCCGACGAACATGTTCTCCAGCATCTGCTCCACCGGCCGTGGCGAGCGGGCGTAGCCGATGAAATAGGTGCCGAATTCCCCGGCGCCCGGGCGGCCGAACGGCATGTTGTCGCGCAGGATCTTCACCTCCTCGCCGTTCTCTTCCAGGGTGGTCAGGGAGCTGTGTGAGCAGCTGGGTTTCACTGCATCGTCGAGTTCGATATCCGACAGTTTGGTGCGGCCGATGATGCGCTCCTGGGCCTCCACCGTCAGTTCGTTCCAGGCGGTCATGTTGTGCAGGTACTTCTGCACCAGCACGTAGCTGCCATTGCAGAACTGCGGGTCCTCGTCCCCCACCAGGGTGAAATCCACCGCCTCGCGGCCTTCCGGGTTCTCGGTGCCGTCGACGAAGCCGACCATGCTGCGCATGTCGAAATAGCGGAAGCCCTGGACCTCGTCCACCACCTTGATCGAATCCCCCAGGGGCTTGAGCAACTGCGTGGCCAACTCGAAGCACAGGTCCATCTGTTCGGCACGGATGTGCAGCAGCAGGTCGCCGGGAGTCGATGGCGCGCGGCGCCCCTCCACGCCCACCTCGATGAACGGGTGCAGCGACGCCGGACGCGGGCCGCCGAACAGGCGGTCCCAGGCGCTGGAGCCAAAACCGCAGACACAGGACAGATTGCCCCCCGGGACGCGCTTGCCCACCGAACGGGTCAAGGCGGCGATATCGGCGCACCAGTCGCGCACGGTTTGCGCGGCAGCGGCGCCGGGCGCCAGGGTGGCGACGATGAAGATCGCGCTACGGGTGATGGGATTGCAGATGGCTTGGGGCTCGGGCTTGCGCTCGGCCAGGGAGGACGGCTGGGTCATTATGGGTTCCACAGGCTGCGGTCGGAAAAATCACCGACAGGAAAATAGCAGATTGTGACCTTGGCCAGGGAGATTGCTCCCCCTGGAAGGTGCCGCCCTCCCACTCACCGAATCCCCGGGCCATCAAGCATCTCTGGCCTCCCACAGCGCACGACCCTGTAGCCGCTGCCGAGCCTGCGAGGCTGCGCAAAGGACCGCAGGGCCTTGCTTGGCGATCTACCGCCGGGCATCAGCGTTTTCCGGATCGCCGCGGCCGCTACGCGACCGTGCGCAGCCTGCGGCAGCGGCTGCACGAGTCGCGAGGCGCTGTGACGCTGTGGCTCCGTTCAAGCGGGGCTTGAGCGCAACACTCGC
>NZ_VYKE01000026.1:0-58571 GCF_032424515.1 Pseudomonas sp. JV245A | reverse complement strand
CCTGGACGATGCCCTGGCTGCCGATGTAGATCCAGCTGCCAGCGGTCATCTGGCCGTACATGGCCAGGCCCTTGGCATCCAGTTCGTTGAAGTGCTCCCAGCTGGCCCAGTGCGGCACCAGGTTGGAGTTGGCGATCAGTACCCGTGGCGCGTTGCTGTGGGTCTTGAACACGCCCACCGGCTTGCCGGACTGCACCAGCAGGGTTTCGTCGTCATTCAGATGGGTCAGGGCCTCGACGATCTTGTCGTAGCACTCCCAGTTGCGCGCCGCGCGGCCGATGCCGCCGTACACCACCAGCTCCTTGGGGTTCTCGGCAACTTCCGGGTCGAGGTTGTTCATCAGCATGCGCAGCGGCGCTTCGGTCAGCCAGCTCTTGGCGGTCAGCTTGTTGCCGCGTGCAGCACGGATTTCGACGTTACGGTATTTAGTTGGCTTGCTGTCGGTCACGGAAAAACTCCTCGGCGATGAGTCCAAGGTGCGAAGAGGATTCCATCGACTCTTACGCACACATATTTACTTGTACATACAAGCATATGCAATCAAGCGGCCAACTCCCTTGAGATCATTCTCATAAACCTGACGACCACATCGCAGGCCTTGTAGAACGGGGCTCTCAACCAAAGATAAATTTTCAGCGAAGGTTTTTTGCCACGCGCGCGGCTGTTACCAAGATGGGCTTTTGCGCCGAGCTGGGGCGTTCGGTAACAAATGAGTGCGCGCAAGAAACAGCAGGCGCGCCGGCGCAGGCACGCAGGACCCCGCACGAAGCCGAGGGCAACCAAGCACGAATAAAGAAAGGAGGTTTGCAGCATCCGCAGGCCGTATCCCGGCCTGCGGCAAGACGCGATGAATCAGCGGGCGGTGAGTTCGATCACGCAGCACAGCCCGTCCAGGGCGACTTCCAGCAGCCCGCGATTGCCTTCCAGGCGCAGGCAGTCATAACGCCCCAGTGCTTGCACCGGTGCGCTACCGGTATCCACCCAGGCTTGCTCGGCAGCACTGAACAGCAACAAGGTGTGCGCCTGGGTGAAAAACCGCTGCTGGCCATCGAGCCACTGCAAACGGGCGACGTAGCGCTGTGGGCAATAGATCAGGTTGAAGTCGCGGATCGCCCCCTCCAGCAATGTGCAATCGACCTGGCTGGCGCCGCTGAAGGCAAAGGCGTCCAGAGGCAACAGCGGCCGCACATCCTCGCCATCGATGGTCAGTTGCATGCCCGCGCCCTGGAGCACGGTGATGACCCGCTGGTAACCGGCAAAACTGGAAAACCCGCCGGACTCGGCGATATCGGCAATCGACAGGCGCCAGCCGAAACCGTCCAGGCCGTCACCGGTATCCCGGGCAATCTCTTCGGTGCTGCCTCCACCGTTTTTCCAGGGCATGCGTGGGTAGTCGGCGGCACGCAGATGGGTGAGCTGGATCATTTGTGAAAGCGCCCTTCCAGACGATGACGGGAACCGGGGTGGATCAGCCGCGCGGCGGTCACCGGCTGGCGCCCGGACCAGGTGCGACGGCGAATCAGCAGGCAAGGCTCGCCCCGCTCGATCTGCAGCAGCCGGCATTCTTCGGCTTCGGCGAGAATCGCCTCCACCACATGCTCGCCCTCGGTCAGGGGCGCGACCTGGGACAGATAGGCGTAGGGGGTCTGCAGGGTGAAGTCCTGCTTGAGGTACTCCGGCGCCACCAGGGCGTTGACGAAACGGTCCTCGATCTGCACCGGGATGTCGTTCTCGAAATGCACGATCAGCGAGTGGAAGACCTTCTGCCCTTCACGCATGTCCAGGGCCAGGGCACGCTCGGAACCGGCGGCCTCCTCGCCCAGGGTGATCACCTGGCAGGTATGGCGATGACCGCGGGACGCGATCTCGTCGGCAATGTTGTGCACTTCGAACAGGGCGGACTGGCTCTTGGGTTCGGCGACGAAGGTGCCCACGCCCTGCATCCGCACCAGCATGCCTTCGGCCGTCATCTCGCGCAGCGCGCGGTTGATGGTCATGCGGCTGAAACCCAGCTGATTGACCAGCTCGCTTTCCGAGGGAACACGGTAGTGCGGCGGCCAGTTTCCGCTCTCGATCTGCTGGGTGATCATCTGTTTGACGCGGGCGTACAAGGGCGCCGGACTATCGCCCAAGTGGGCAGCCAGCGGCGATTTGGCAGGCGGAGTCGGCACAGGAAATCCTTGTTGATCGATAAAGGTGGCTAGCTTGCCGGAGTTTACCGGGCAGGCAAACGTCTGTATATGTATATACAAATAACAAACGATAGGGTGCTTGAACCATGTACGCCTTTTTCGCCGAACGTGCACTGCTGCCTGATGGCTGGGCCAACCATGTACGCCTTGAAGTCAGCGCTAACGGCCAACTGACACAGATCCAGGCCAACGCCAGCGCAGACGGCGCGGAACGGCTCAAGGGCCCGCTGCTGCCGGGCATGCCCAACCTGCACTCCCATGCATTCCAGCGGGCCATGGCCGGGCTGGCGGAAGTGGCCGGCAACCCCAATGACAGCTTCTGGACCTGGCGCGACCTGATGTACCGCCTGGTGGGCAAGATCAATCCCGAGCAGTTGGAAGTCATCGCCCGGCAGCTGTATATCGAAATGCTCAAGGCCGGCTACACCTCGGTAGCTGAATTCCACTACGTGCATCACGACAGCGACGGCAAGCCCTACGCCGACCCCGCCGAACTGTCCCGACGCATCAGCCAGGCCGCCGCCGGCAGCGGTATCGGCCTGACCCTGCTGCCAGTGCTCTACAGCCACGCAGGCTTTGGTGGCCAGGCACCGAATGACGGCCAGCGCCGCTTCATCAACAGCACGGAAAACTACCTCAAGCTGCAACAGCACTTGCAGCCGCTGCTGGCGCAGCAGGCCAACCAGCAACTGGGCCTGTGCTTTCACTCGTTGCGAGCGGTCACGCCACAGCAGATCAGCGAAGTGCTGGCTGCCAGTGATCGCCATTGCCCGGTGCATATCCACATCGCCGAGCAGCAGAAGGAAGTCGACGACTGCCTGAGCTGGAGCGGCCGGCGTCCATTGCAGTGGCTGTATGAAAACGTCGCGGTGGATCAGCGCTGGTGCCTGGTCCACGCCACCCACGCCAACCCCGAGGAAATCAGCCTCATGGCCAGAAGCCGGGCCATCGCCGGCCTGTGCCTGACCACCGAGGCCAACCTGGGCGACGGTATTTTCCCGGCGGTGGACTTCCTGGCCCAGGGCGGGCGCCTGGGCATCGGCTCCGACAGCCATGTGTCCTTGAGCGTGGTGGAAGAGCTGCGCTGGCTGGAGTACGGCCAGCGCCTGCGGGACCAGCGCCGCAACCGCCTGTACCGCGCCGACCAGCCCATGGTCGGCCGGACCCTGTACGACGCCGCGCTGGATGGCGGTGCCCAGGCCCTGGGACAAGGCATTGGCGCCCTGGCCGTGGGTGCCCGCGCCGACTGGATGGTGCTGGATGGCAACGACCCCTACCTGGCCACCGCCGACGGCGACGGGATTCTCAACCGCTGGCTGTTCGCCGGCGGCGACCGTCAGGTGCGCGATGTGATGGTGGGTGGGCAGTGGGTCGTGCGCGACGGGCGTCACGCCGCCGAAGAAGACAGCAGCCGGGCCTTCACCCAGGTCCTGCGTGACCTGCTCAACTAACCCCGACCTGTAGGCGCCTGCTGGCCGGCGAAAGCATTCTCACGAGCGCCTTCGCCGGCCAGCCGGCTCCTGCGGATGAGCTTATTTCGAGGTCTTGGCCATGGCCGAGTCCGACACCCGCCAGATCAGCCGCGTGGTGTCATACCCCTGCTGGCGAGCCTTGCTCAGCAGTTCCTCGCGCACCGTTTCGTTGACCTCCTTGGTCCGCGACAGCAGCCACAGGTAACGGCGGTTCGGGTTGCCGACAATCGCGGTCTTGTAGTCATCGCTGACGTACAACACCCAGTAGTCGCCCTTGGTAGCGCCCGGCAGCAGCCGCGAGAACCAGTTATCGAACTCCACCCACAGCTTGTCGGTCTTGCCCGGCACTTGAGGCGTGGCCGTACCACGGGCCTCTTCCCATTTCCATTCCGGCGTCAGGCAGCGATTGAGCACCGCCACGTTGCCCTCCGGCAGCAGGGTATAACGAGCCTCGGATTGCGCACAGTTGCGCTGGAAGTACATGGGCAACCGCGCCAGCTCGTACCAGGTGCCCTGATAACGCTTGAGATCGACGTGGTTGACGGTCTTGGGCGCCAGCGAATCGTCCCGGGACGTGGCGCAGCCGGCCAAGAGCAGGCCGACCAGAAGAGTGACAGCAAAACGCATCATTATTTTTCTCCCGTGGGCCCGAAGCCCCGGTTTTTTTTACTTCAGGCCTTGCCCGGAAAACATCAGAACCTTGTCACCGGCGTACTGCACGCTGATAAAGCTGTTCTTGTCACCCCAGGTGCAGCTGGACATGCCCAGCGCGCCCGAACAGTCAGTCGGCTTGCCCAGGAGTTGTTCGACCTCGGCCTTGGGCATACCCGCCGACAGCTTGGAATAGTTTTCCTGATTGACCTTGCTGCACGCGGCCAGCAGCACGCAGAACGACAACAGAGCGAGAGAACGCAGGGACATGGTGAACTCCTGAACAAAAGGGGGAAGGCCTGTCAGCCAACCAGAAGCTTAGAAGAGAAAACCCCCTTCTGGTTCCCCGGGGAGACGGGTATTTCTTGCCTGGCAAACCGGGCAATTGCCTCGTAAATCAAGGACCTTTTTGCCGCACCTGACAGTTCGTCGGCTTTGTGCATCTGCCCCTCATTTTCAGTGGTGGCCAGTCGACATAAGATGCAGCGCAAAGCCCTCCACTGTGGCAAATTGACGCCCCTCGTTGACCAGCCCCTCGCGGTAGTTCATTTAATGACCAGAAATATGAAGTTCAGCCACAAGATCCTGCTCGCCGCCGCCCTTGTGGTTGCCGTTGCGTTCGCCTGTTTTATTCTGTTCAACGACTATCGACAGCGAGAAGCCTTGCGCAGCAGCACCGAAGCCTCGATGCAGGAACTGGGCAGCCTGACCACCAGCAACATCCAGACCTGGCTGGAAAGCCGCATCCAGCTCCTGCAATCCCTGGCCCAGCAGATCGCCGTGGACGGCAGCGGCGCCGATAGCCTGAAACGCAGCGTCGGCCTGCCCGCCTACACCGGCAACTTCCAGCTCAGCTACTTCGGGGGCCAGGACGGCGTGATGTTCTCGGTACCGGCCGGCAACCGCGCCGCCGATTACGATCCCCGTGCCCGCGGCTGGTACAAGGCAGCCACCGGCGCCCAGCGGACCATCGTCACCGAACCCTACATCGCCGCCTCGTCGGGCAAGCTGGTGATCACCGTCGCCACCCCGGTACAGCACCAGAACCAGATGATCGGCGTGGCCGGTGCCGACATCGACCTGTCGAGCGTCAGCGCCATCATCAACTCACTGAACTTCGGCGGCCACGGCCATGCCTTCATCGTCAGTGCCGAGGGCAAGATCCTCATCCACCCTGACAGCAAGCTGGTGCTCAAGAACCTGAGCGAGGCCTACCCCAACGCAGCGCCGAACGTCAGCCCAGGGCTGAAAGAAGTGCAGCAGGGCGGCAAGACCCAGTTCATTTCCTTCACCCACGTCAATGGCGTGCCCTCGGCCGACTGGTACGTGGCCCTGGTCCTGGACCAGGACACCGCCTTCGCCATGCTCAGCGAGTTCCGCACCTCGGCCATCATCGCCATGGCCATTGCCGTGGTGATCATCATCAGCCTGCTGGGCATGCTGATCCGCATGCTGATGCAGCCCCTGCACCTGATGGGCCGGGCCATGCACGATATCGCCGAAGGTGAAGGCGACCTGACCAAACGCCTGGTGATCCACGGCCACGACGAATTCGGCACCCTGGGAGTGTCGTTCAACCGTTTCGTCGAACGCATCCACAGCTCGATCCGCGAAGTGTCCTCGGCCACCGGCCAGGTCAACGAAGTGGCCCTGCGGGTCGTGGCTGCCTCCAATTCGTCGATGTTCAACTCCGACCAGCAGGCCTCGCGCACCAGCAGCGTGGCCGCAGCCATCAACCAGCTGGGCGCCGCCGCCCAGGAAATCGCCCAGAACGCAGCCCTGGCCTCGCAGCACTCCAGCGACGCCCGCAGCCTGGCGGAAGACGGCCAGCAGGTAGTGGACAAGACCATCGCCGCGATGCACCAGCTGTCGGCCAAGATCAGCAGCTCCTGCGACAACATCGAAACCCTCAACAGCAGCACGGTGAACATCGGGCAGATTCTGGAAGTGATCACCAGCATCTCCCAGCAGACCAATCTGCTGGCCCTCAACGCCGCCATCGAAGCCGCCCGCGCCGGTGAAGCCGGGCGCGGCTTCGCAGTGGTAGCGGACGAGGTGCGCAACCTCGCCCACCGCACCCAGGATTCGGCGCAGCAAGTGCAGAAGATGATCGAGGAACTGCAGGTAGGCGCCCGTGAAGCCGTGGGCACCATGACCGAAAGCCAGCGCGAGAGCGAGAACAGCGTGGGCATTGCCAACCAGGCCGGCGAGCGCCTGGGCAGCGTGACCCAGCGCATCGGCGAGATCGACGGCATGAACCAGTCGGTGGCCACCGCCACCGAGGAGCAGACCGCCGTGGTGGAGTCGATCAACGTCGACATCACCGAGATCAACACCCTCAACCAGGAAGGCGTGGAAAACCTCCAGGCCACCTTGCGCGCCTGCGCCGACCTGGAGCAGCAGGCCAAGCGCCTGCAGCATCTGGTGGGCAGTTTCCGTATTTAAAGGAACAGCTTCGCCGGCTTGCCGACGAAAGTGCCCTTAAAAACGCGAACCGGGCTCGCGCAGGAAAGCCAGTTCCTCGGCCGTGGATTCGCGGCCCAGGATGGCATTGCGATGGGGGAAGCGCCCAAAGCGGGCAATGACTTTCTGGTGCCGTTCGGCGTAGTCCAGGTTGTCGGCAAACACTGCACGCTCGTCCGCTAGCTGTTCATCGTGCAGGGCGGTAAAGCGTGAAACGCTCTCGTTCTGCACCGCCAGGTTTTCGCAGTGCTCGAACACCAGGTAGATGAAGCAGCGCTGCATGGCCGGCAGGCGCCGGTCAAAATCCGCGGCGATACCCTGGGCCACCAGTGCCTGGGCACGCAGGTCGCCGGCAAATGCCTTGGGAGTGTCGCGATAGATCATCCGTGGCAGTTGGTCGAGCAACAGCACCATGGCCAGCCAACCTTGGGGGCTTTGCGCCCATTCGGTCAAACCGCCAGCCAGGGCCTGCTCCACCAGGCCGGCGAAACGCTGACGCGCTTCGAGGTCCTGGCTGTCGCGCTTGCCAAACCACAACCGGCCCTTGGCAGCGACAATCTCCGCCGGCTTTTCGGCTGAACCGAACCACCAATCAAGCAGAGGCTGCCAGGGCGCGCTCATGATTTATTCCTTGTGGTAGCCGGTCACGCGGGCCACCTCTTCCTTCGAGCCGAGGAACACCGCCACACGCTGGTGCAGGCCTTCAGGCTGAATGTCGAGAATGCGCTTGTGACCATCGGTGGACGCGCCGCCGGCCTGTTCCACCAGGAACGACATCGGGTTGGCTTCGTACATCAGGCGCAGCTTGCCCGGTTTTTCCGGCTCGCGGCTGTCCCGTGGGTACATGAACAGGCCGCCACGGGTCAGGATACGGTGCACGTCAGCCACCATCGCCGCGACCCAGCGCATGTTGTAGTTCTTTTTCAGCGGGCCGGTGTCGCCCGCCAGCAGTTCTTCCACGTAGCGCTTGACCGGGGCTTCCCAGTGACGCTCGTTGGACATGTTGATGGCGAATTCCTGGGTGGATTCCGGAATCTTGATGTCTTCGTGGGTCAGGACGAAGCTGCCCATTTCGCGGTCCAGGGTGAAGCCTTTGACGCCGTCGCCCAGGGTCAGCACCAGCATGGTCTGCGGGCCGTAGATGGCGTAACCGGCGGCGACCTGCTGGGTGCCCGGCTGCAGGAAGGCCTTTTCATTCAGGGCTTCGTTCTGGCTCAGGTACTCGTTCGGGCAGCGCAGTACCGAGAAAATGGTACCGACCGGTGCGTTGATATCGATGTTCGAGGAGCCGTCCAGCGGGTCGAATACCAGCAGGTAGGCGCCTTTGGGGTACTTGCCCGGGATCTGGTAGGCATTGTCCATTTCCTCGGACGCCATGCCGGCCAGGTGGCCGCCCCATTCGTTGGCTTCGAGCAGGATCTCGTTGGAGATCACGTCGAGCTTCTTCTGCACTTCGCCCTGCACGTTTTCCGTGCCCATGCTGCCCAGGACACCGCCCAGGGCGCCCTTGGAAACGGCGTGGCTGATCTCCTTGCAAGCACGCGCCACCACTTCGATCAGGAAGCGCAGATCGGCAGGAGTGTTGTTGCTGCGGGTCTGCTCAATCAAATAGCGACTCAGGGTAACGCGGGACATGGAAGGCTCCGGAGGAATGGGGGGCTAAAAACCCGCGCAGTTTAACGCGAGTCGGGGCGCATTTCCTCCTCTCAGACAGGGAACCGCCAGTTAGAGTTCAGGCGCCGGTTCCAGCGTAGTCAAAAACCCCCAGGCACGATGGACCTTGGTGGCGAGGGAACAAGCTCCCTCGCCACACCTGCCCGCCTCAGGCCGCGGGCTTGCGCAACATGCTGAAGGCCATGCCGGCCAGGGCCAGCACCCCGAGAAGCAATACGGCCCACAGGCCGATCTTCTTCCAGTCCGGCCCGCCTGCCGCCACGGCAGCGGCAGGAGCGACAGTGGCCGAGGCCAGTTGCGCCGCGCCCTCGACCTTGGCCTGGCCCAACTGCTTGAGGCGTTGCGCACTGTAGTCGGGGATCAGGGTCGCCAGCGGCAGGTTGGCCGCGCTCGCGGTGGGGTTGCCCAGGGCCAGGGTGTAAGGGCCGGCTCCCCGAGCCAGGAACACCAGTTGGGTGCCACGCACGGCGAACTCCAGGCTCGGGGCCTCGGCGCCCAGGCCGCCACCACGCTCATCCACCACCAGCCTGAGTTGCTGCACGGTCTGCCCCGGCAGTTGCAGTTCGTTCTGCTGTACGTCCTGGCCATTCTGGGTCAGGCGGTACAGCAGGCCATTGCCCAGTGGCTGCCACGGCAGGCTGCTTTCTCGGCGCCCATAAAGCGTGGCCGGAGCCAGGCTGTTGGCCTGGGTCAGGGCAATGCGCACCCGTTCCAGGTTCAAACCCATAGGCAGCTGCCAGGTGTACTCGCCGGCCTTGGCACTGCTGCCCTTCAGGGGCTGCGACCACACCAGCGGCGATGGCAGGCTGCTGGTGGTACTGCTTTGCAATTGCGCCGAAGTCAGCACCGGCGCCGTTTGCGGGGTGTTCCATAACAGGCGCAGGTAGCGCGCCGTCTGCCCGGGCAAGGCCACTTCATGCTGTTCGACCCGTTCGTCGGCGAACGACAGGCGCGCCACCTGGCCTTCGCCCCAGGGCTGCCAGTGCTGCAGGTCGTCGCTGGCTTCGATGCTGAACCGCTGGAAGCCGTCGCGTTCGCTGGTCCAGTCCAGCACCAGTTGCTGCAACGGTGCCTTGATTGCGCTGGCATCCAGCAACCAGCCACGCAGGACCTCCTCGCCGGCCTCCAGTTGAGTGGAGGGCTGAACCTCCACCAGCGTGCCATTGGTGGTGGATTGCACCCGCACGCTGGGGGTGCTGTCGGCGGCATCTGCCGAGCTGTACAACGGGAACCACTTCACATCGCTGAGCGTGTGCTGCTCGGTGGTCTGCGCCTGCTGGCGCGCCAGGGCATAGGCCTGGGGCTCACCGGCAGCGTTGAACACACGGATATCCCGCAGGTCGGTCTGGCTGGCGTGCAGTTGCACCGCCAACGGCAATTCCAGGCGATACCAGGGCCCCTCGCCGCTCAGGCTCAGGGGTGCCAGGGACTTGAAGTCCCCCGGTTTGTCCTGGGCCACGGCGGACAACGCCACACACAGGCCCACAGCCCCCAACCAGCCCAGGCTCAGCTTCGCACTCACGATGACACTCCTTCATTCAACGGTTTGCCAGGCTCGGCTTGCGCCTCGGCGCGCTTGGGCGGCAATGGCGCGAAATAGCCCACCACCAGCAGCAATACTCCCACCCCGATGAACGAGACGATCCGCGCCAGCCCGCCACGGTTGCTCAACTCCACCAGGAACAGCTTGGCCACCACCACGGCAATCAGCACTGCGCCGATCAGCCAGACTTCACGGCGATGACGCAGGTGGCCGCCGATCATCAGGCTCAGGGCAATCAGGGTCCAGACGATGGACAGCCCGGCCTGGACCATCATCGATTCCAGCAACGCATCCGCCTGGAACGGCACGCCGCTCCAATGGTGGGCCGCCCGCATCACCAGCACGGTGAAGAAGGCGAACAGCGACAGCCCCGCCACCAGTTGCGTGGCACGCTCGGCGTAGTCGGCACGGATCGCCAGTTCCCGCACCGCGCTGCGCGACCAGACATAGACGCCGAACAGCGCGAACAGCAGCCCCAGTTCCAGCGGGTTGAGCAGCGGCAGGTAAGGCAGTGGTTCGGCCCGGCCATCGCTGAAGATATTCGCCAGCCAGAACCAGCCGAGCATCAGCACCGCCAGGGGCAGCGCGGCATACAGGCGGTACTCGCGGGAATGGGCAGAAACCGGCCACGGCCAGGCGCGCGGCGCGGCCATCGCCACCAGGTACAGGCTCGGCAGGATCGCCCAGCCCAGCCAGCGCCAGGCGTTGTACTGCTCCGACAACAGCAGCAGGCCATAACGCAGCTCCAGCGCCAGCACGCCGATCAGCAACCAGCAGCCCAGCACATGGGCGATGCTCGCCACCCGTGCCGGCAGCTGCGACACCAGGCGCCGCTGGCTGAAGAAGTGCACGGCGAACAACAGGGTCCAGGCCAGCCAGCCGAAATCCGCCGCCGGGTGATAGCGCGGAGCCCAGGAAGCCAGGAGCACCAGGCCCGCGGCCGGTATCAACAGGCTGCACAACAGGCCCAGGGACGACCATTTCAAACGTACCGCCAGCAGCGCCCAGAGCAACACGCTAGCCGCGCTGATCAGCAACAGCAGGTTGGCCTGCCAATGGGCCGGGGCGAAGCGCAGCACTTCCTTGAGCCAGGTAAAGGCCCACCAGCAGGCGCCCCAGGCCAGCAACAGATCGGACAGATGGCCCAGGCTCAAGGTATCGAAGGCCGAACCATGGTTGCCCCGCTGCAGGCGCCAGGCGCCCACCAGGGCCGCCAGGGCCAGGACCATCGGCGTCCAGAAATCGCCATTGGCCAGAGGCCGCGCAGCGTCCGCCGCGACGAAATACCAACCCGAACCGGCCAGCAGGAAAGTGCTGCCGCCAATCACCTGGAGCACCAGGCCGAAGACAAAGCTGGCCCGCTGCTGCAGATACAGGCTGAGCCAGATGATCAGCAGGCCACTGGCGGCCCAGACGCCACTGGCCGTGCTCCAGGGCAGGACGAACAGCACCGCCAGGTTGATCATCATCAGGCCGGCCAGCAGTACCAGGGACAAGCCCCGCAGCAGCCGCGGATCGCTGCGCACCATGTCATTGCGGGCTGCCAGGAGCATGCCGCCGATCAGCGCCAGGCCAATCAGCGAAGCGCTCATCAGCCCGCTCCAGCCGGCGTTGAACACCGCACCGGCATCACCGTCCGCACCTTGCAGGCGCATCAGGAACAGCGCACCGCCCAACAGCTGCACGGCGAAGGCGGTGAACAGGAACGTCCGCGATTGCAGGCGCAGGCCGACAAACAGCGTCGCCAACCCGGCCACCGCCCAGCTGATGGCGGTGCCCTGGGTGAACAGGAACAACGGCGCCAGCAGGTACAGGAAAGCCAGCCCGGCCACCGCCAGGATCGGCGCAATGCCCTGCTCCCAGCTCGCTACCTGGGTCTTCTGCGCCCGCCGCAACTGGTCGAAGCTGAACAGCAGCGCGACGCCCAGCAGCAACGCCCCCAGCGGCGCGCCATCCAGCAGGCTGGTAGCGCCAGGCTGCAGCTTACTGAGGAAGGCCAGGGCCGACCCCAGTTGCAGCAGCAGGGCGAACGCCCGGGCCAGCGGCCGTTGCTGGCGCAGGCCGAGCCAGAAGATTCCCGCCCCTTCCACGGCCCAGGCGGCGCAGGTCCAGCGCGCATCCAGGCCTAGAGGGATCGCCAGGCTGGCGAAGATCACGCCCAGGGCCAGGCAGGTTTCACCCAGCAACAGGGCGCGGCCGCCCATCAGTAGCCGGGCCAGGACCATATAGGTCAGGCCCAGGGCCAGGGCACTGAAGGAAGCGGCGAACTCCAGGTGCTGGACCAGCGCCAGTTGCAGGCCGAAGCCCACCAGGGGCGGGCCGAAGAGCATGCTGCCGTCGACGTAGTCACCCTTGCGCGCAGACCAGTGCAGCAGCGCCTGGCGGCTGTCATCCGCCGGTGCGTCGGGCATTTCCAGCAGCTTGCGCCGGGTGAACAGCAGGCCGATGGCCAGGTACATGACAAAGAACAGGATCAGGAAGGGCTCGGTGCTCCACAGCAGCTCCGGCGTGTAGGAGCGCAGGCCCCAGGCAAAGCCGATACCGAAGGTGCCGACAAAGCCGATCAGGTTCAGCAGGCGCCAGGCCTTGAACCAGGCAATGGCCAGGATGCCTGCATTGAGCAGGGCGAAGTAACTGAACAGTGCCACATGGCTGCCGGCGCCGGTGGACGTCAGGATCGGTGCGGCAAAGCCGCCCAGGGCTGCAGCGGCCGCCAGACTGAGGGCGTCCTGGGTAATGGCCAGGATCGCCGAAAACACCGTGACCGCCACCAACAGGCCAAGGGCCGCGGAAGGGTCGAGCAACGGATGCAGGCGCATCGCCGCGAACACCGTCAGGTACAGCACGGCGATACCGGTGCCCTGGAGCATCAGGGCGTAGTTGCTGTTGCGCCGCCGCAACCACCAGCCCAGGCCCAGGAGGCCCAGGGAGCAGGCCGCAACCCCGGCGTAGCGCAGCTCCAGCGGCACCACCATGCCTTCGGTGGCGTAGCGCAGAAGGAAAGCCAGGCCAAGGAACAACAGCACCACGCCGACCCGCAGCACAGTGTTGCCGCCAAACAGCCAGTTGCGCGCGCCGCTCAGGGCGCGCTCGATCAGGTTGGGTTCCCGAGGCGCAGCTACGGATTCACGGGCCGGCGCCTGGGGCTGGGGTTGCCATACCGACTCCGGCACCGGCTGGCTGGCCTCCACGGAGGCGGCAGGGCTCGCTGCCGCGGGCAACTCCCAGACCAGCTCGGGGGCAGCCGGCGCCGGCTCCACGGGCTGGACTTCCTCAAGAATGAATTCGGGAAGGTCTGCAAGTTCCGGCGCGGCGCTCATGCCGCTGCCTGCCTCGGCCAGCGGGGCGCTGGCCTGGGGTTCTGAGGCGGGTTCGGCAGCGGGGCCGCCGGTGCTTTCCAGCAGGGCAAGGCGCTGGCCCAGGGTAGCGAGGGCCTTCTTTGCCTTCTCCAGCTCACGATGCTGGTCGACAACTTGTCGATGCAGGGCGTCGGAACGAATCGCCAGGCCGATGGCCAAGCCCGAGACCGCGCCAATCAGGGCGTCGCTGAAGGACTCGTCAAGGAGCCAGCCCAGTCCCCCTCCCAGCAGCATGAATATCCATTGCATGTGTCGATATCCCTAAGCAGTCCATTGACGGACGGGTGCAACCGTATGGGTGCCCGCGCCGGTAAACCGGTAAAGGCCCCTCCCCGCTTGGAAGCCGGACACCAGCCAAAAGACACCGCCGGGGAGGCAAAACGCTGCCCAGTATATCGGCAAGGCCCAACAAACGCTGGGCCTTGTACACACTTCTAGAATTTTCTCAGGGGCCTCATTCCAGGGCCTTCCAGATCTCCGTAGCGTATTCACGGATGGTCCGGTCCGAAGAGAACCAGCCCATGCGCGCAGTGTTGAGCACCGCCGAACGCCACCATTCCTTGGAGTCGTGCCAGCGCTCCTCGACCCGAGCCTGGGCGTTCCAGTAAGCGTCAAAATCGGCGCAGACCAGGAACCGGTCGTAATCGATCAGCGAATCGATCAGCGCGGTATAGCGCGACGGATCGTCCGGGGAGAACACCCCGCCGCGAATCGCCTGCAGCACGTCGTTCAGCCGATGGGAGGCGGCGATGTCCGGCACCGCGCTGAACTCGCCATTGCGTTTGCGCGCCTCCACCTGCTGGGCACTGAGGCCGAAGATGAACATGTGCTCCGCGCCGACCTGCTCGCACATCTCCACGTTGGCGCCGTCCAGGGTGCCGATGGTCAACGCGCCATTGAGGCCGAACTTCATGTTGCTGGTGCCCGAGGCCTCGAACCCGGCGGTGGAGATCTGCTCCGACAGGTCGGCGGCAGGAATGATGCTTTCCGCCAGGCTGACGTTGTAGTTGGGCAAGAACACCACCTTGAGCAAGCCGCGCACCGTGGGGTCATTGTTCACCGTACGGGCGATGTCGTTGGTCAGCTTGATGATCAGCTTGGCCTGGTGATAGCTGGCGGCAGCCTTGCCGGCGAAGATCTTCACCCGGGGCACCCAGTCGGTTTCCGGCTCGGCGCGGATCGCCTGGTACAACGCCACGGTGTGCAACAGGTTGAGCAACTGGCGCTTGTATTCGTGGATGCGCTTGACCTGCACATCGAACATTGCCGCCGGGTTGATCGCAATCCCCAGGCGCTCATGGATGATCGCCGCGAGGGCGCGCTTGCTGTGCAGGCGCTGCTCGGCGAACTGTTTGCGAAAGGCCGGTTTCTCGGCAAAGGGTTCGAGCCCCCTGAGCAGTTCCTCGGGGCTGTCCAGCAGCTCGGGGCCCAGGGCCTCCACCAGCATTTCAGTGAGTTGCGGGTTGGCCTGGTACAGCCAGCGGCGGAAGGTGATGCCGTTGGTCTTGTTGTTGATGCGCTCGGGGTACAGCTTGTGCAGCTCGGAGAACACCGTGCTGCGCATCAACTGGGTGTGCAGCCCGGACACGCCGTTGACGCTGTGGGAGCCGAGAAACGCCAGGTTGCCCATGCGCACCCGGCGGCCGTTGTCTTCCTCGATCAGCGACACCGCCCGCAGCACGTCGAAATCGTGCAGGCCCTTGGCCCGCAGCGAGTCGATGTGCTGGGCGTTGATCAGGTAGATGATCTGCATGTGCCGCGGCAGCATGCGCTCCATCAGGCCCACCGGCCAGGTTTCCAGGGCCTCGGGCAGCAAGGTGTGGTTGGTGTAGGAGAGGGTTTCCACGGTGATCTGCCACGCCGCGTCCCAGGCGATGCCGTGCAGGTCGACCAGTTGGCGCATCAGCTCGGCCACGGCGATCGACGGGTGGGTGTCATTGAGCTGGATCGCCGCGTGCTCGCCGAGGCTGAGCACCGAGTCGTGCATGTTCTTGTGGCGGCGCAGCAGGTCCTGCAGCGACGCCGAGACGAAGAAATATTCCTGGCGCAGGCGCAGCTCCTGGCCGGCCTCGGTGCTGTCGGCCGGGTACAGCACCCGGGAAATGCTCTCGGCCCGGGCCACTTCGGCTACCGCGCCCAGGTGGTCACCGGCATTGAAGCGCTCCAGGTGCAGGTCTTCCATGGCCCGTGCCCGCCACAGGCGCAAGGTGTTGACGCTGGCCCCGCGCCAGCCCACCACCGGGGTGTCGTAGGCCACCGCGCGCACCGTTTCCGCCGGCCACCAGACCTGCCGGGTGTTGCCCGCCTCGTCGGTCACGGTGTCGACACTGCCACCAAAGCCGATGGAGTAGATCACCTCGGGGCGCTCGAACTCCCAGGGGTTGCCGAAATCCAGCCAGTGCTCGGTCTGCTCCTGCTGCCAGCCATCGACGATGGCCTGGCGGAACAGCCCGTGTTCGTAGCGGATGCCGTAGCCGTGGCCGGCGATGCCCAGGGTCGACATGCTTTCCATGAAGCATGCCGCCAGGCGCCCCAGGCCACCGTTGCCCAAGGCCGCATCGGGCTCCAGCAGGCGGATGCGCTCCAGGTCCACCCCCAGGTCGGTGAGGGCCTCGCGGGCCACCTCCAACAGCCCGAGGTTGCTCAGGCTGTCGAACAGCAGGCGGCCGATAAGGAACTCCAGGGACAGGTAGTACACCCGCTTCTGGCCCTTGCGGTAGATCTGCCGCGTGTGATCCATCCAGTGGTCGACCATGTGGTCCCGCGCGGCCAGGGCAATGGCTTCGAACCAGTCGTGGTCGAAGGCGTGATCCGGGTCTTTGCCTACCGCGTAGGTGAGTTTGGTCAAGACGGCTTCGCGAAAAGCGGCCACCTCAGCGTCGCGAACAAGGGGTTCCTGAGTCATCGATACGACCTCTGACGAGATACACAGTGAGCATGGAATTGTCTGAGCCTAGTCGGTCTGACACGAGGCGAAGGCTCTGGTTCGGCGCTATTTCAAATGGCTCGGCTAAACAGGGAGTCTTCTGCGCCAGCGGGAGAAAAGGATGCAGTTGCCGTGCCGCCAGGTATTGTTCGGCGCCACATGAAGAAAAATCCGACCTAAAGTCGTTCAAAAATCCACCAGTCCCGGTATGATCGCGCGCCCTGGAACACCTGCCGGAAATGACCTTGATGAAGTCCAACCTGATCGCCGCCGCGGAAATCGATCGTCTCGATACCTGGGCCAAGTACACCGCCCCCATGTGCGGCTCCTGCATGTCCAGCTGCTGCACACTGCCGGTGGAAGTGAAGATCAAGGACCTGATCCGCATCGGCATCGTCGATGAATTCGAACGCGGCGAGCCGGCGAAGAACATCGCCAAGCGCCTGCAGAAGGAAGGCATCGTCGAGCGCTACAACCAGAAGTCGGAAATCTTCACCCTGCAGCGCATGAGCAACAACGACTGCCTGTATCTGGATCGTAAAAGCCGCCTGTGCACCATTTATGACAAGCGCCCGGACACCTGCCGCAACCATCCGAAGATCGGCCCGCGCCCGGGTTACTGCGCTTACAAGCCCAAGCCCCAGGTGCGCCCGACCAATACCAGCAGCCGGACCCTGGAACGTTTCTGAGCCCCGGCCTGCGCCTGCAACCCCGTTCCCCATGTAACCCTGCCGCCCTGTAGCCGCAGCCGAGCCTTGGCGAGGCTGCGAACGGCTGCAAAGCCGCCGCAGTACAGGCTACTGCAGAGTTTCAGATACACCGCTTTACGACCGCTACGCGGTCGAGCGCAGCCTCGCAGGCTCGGCAGTGGCGACAGGACCCGAGCTTTTTCACAGATCAAAAAAAACGCCCCCGGCCGCAAGGCCGGGGGCGTTTTCATTCAGCCGGAACTAAAGACTCAGTTCTTGGCTTTCTTGGCAGCGCGAGTACGCTCGCCTTCGTCCAGGATCTTCTTGCGAAGACGGATGGACTTAGGAGTTACTTCACACAGCTCGTCGTCCTGGATGAATTCCAGAGCCTGTTCCAGGGTGAAACGGACCGGCGGAACCAGGGCGATGGTTTCGTCCTTGCCCGAAGCACGCATGTTGTCGAGCTTCTTGCCTTTGGTTGGGTTCACACCCAGGTCGTTGTCACGGCTGTTCAGACCAACGATCTGACCGTTGTAGATTTCCTGGCCGTGCTCGACGAACAGCTTGCCGCGCGCCTGCAGGGTTTCCAGGGAGTAGGTCAGGGCCTTGCCGGTTTCTACCGATACCAGTACGCCGTTCTGACGGCCGGACATGTGGCCGGACTTCATCGGAGCGTAGCGATCGAAGATCGAGGTCAGGATGCCTGCACCGTTGGTCAGGGTCAGGAACTGGTTACGGAAACCGATCAGACCACGGGCTGGAATGTTGTATTCCAGGCGTACACGGCCCTTGCCATCCGGAACCATGTTGCTCAGGTCACCCTTACGCAGGCCCATTTCTTCCATGACCTTGCCCTGGGAATCTTCAGGGATGTCGATGGTGACGTTTTCGAACGGTTCCTGCTTCACGCCGTCAACTTCACGGATGATCACTTCAGGACGGCCAACGCCCATTTCGAAACCTTCGCGACGCATGGTTTCGATCAGTACCGACAGGTGCAGCTCACCACGGCCGGAAACCTTGAACTTGTCGGCCGAGTCACCTTCTTCGACACGCAGAGCAACGTTGTACAGCAGCTCCTTGTCCAGACGCTCCTTGATGTTACGGGAGGTCACGAACTTGCCTTCTTTACCGCAGAATGGCGAGTCGTTGACCTGGAAGGTCATGGAAACGGTTGGCTCGTCGACGGTCAGCGGCTTCATCGCTTCAACAGCGGTCGGGTCGCACAGGGTGTCGGAGATGAACAGCTCGTCGAAACCGCTGATGCAGACGATGTCGCCGGCAGCGGCTTCTTCAACGTCTACGCGGTGCAGACCGTGGTGGCCCATCAGCTTGAGGATACGACCGTTGCGGCGCTTGCCGTCGACGTCGATGGCCACTACCGGGGTGTTGGGCTTGACGCGACCGCGAGCGATACGGCCAACGCCGATCACACCCAGGAAGCTGTTGTAGTCCAGAGCGGAGATCTGCATCTGGAACGGACCGTCACGGTCAACGCTTGGCGCTGGCACGTTGTCGACGATCGACTGGTACAGCGGGGTCATGTCTTCGGCCATTTCGGTGTGGTCCAGACCGGCGATGCCGTTCAGGGCCGAGGCGTAGACGACTTTGAAGTCCAGCTGTTCTTCGGTGGCGCCCAGGTTGTCGAACAGGTCGAAGATCTGGTCCAGAACCCAGTCAGGACGCGCGCCCGGACGGTCGACCTTGTTGATCACCACGATTGGACGCAGGCCGGCTTCGAAAGCCTTCTTGGTCACGAAACGGGTTTGCGGCATAGGGCCGTCTTGAGCGTCGACCAGCAGCAGCACGGAGTCGACCATGGACATTACGCGCTCAACTTCGCCGCCGAAGTCGGCGTGGCCCGGGGTGTCCACGATGTTGATGTGGTAGCCGTTCCAGTTGATGGCGGTGTTTTTCGCCAGGATGGTAATGCCGCGCTCTTTTTCCTGGTCGTTGGAGTCCATCACGCGCTCGTCGTTGAGCTCGTTGCGCTCCAGGGTGCCGGATTGACGCAGGAGTTTGTCTACCAGGGTGGTCTTACCATGGTCAACGTGGGCAATGATGGCGATGTTGCGTAGATTTTCGATCACTTGTGTATCTCGATCAGAGGATTCGGTGTGCTGACAAATGCTGGCAGCGATTAACAATAGATTCAGGCCTGGCCGTTACAGCTGGACGGCGGCGTCGGGGGGCCGGTGACGCAAGCCACAGGCGAACATCCCCGGGCACTTAGCTCGGTCTATAAACGCGCACATTGGCATGTCCCTCACTGAGCAGATGGTGAGCATGCAGGCGACTCATGACGCCTTTGTCGCAATACAGCAGGTACTGGCGCGTAGGGTCCAGTTCCTTGAAGCGGGCGTTCAATGCATAGAACGGCAGCGCTTTTACTTCGATGCCTGCGAGCTCCAGCGGCTGGTCTTCCTCGGCATCCGGATGACGGATGTCGATGACGATCTGACCGGCCAGCGCCTCACTGACTTCTTCAATCTGTACATCCTGGCCCAACTCGTCGATCACCCGATCGATCGGCACCAGTTTGGCCCGCTCGATCGCACGCTCGAGCACCGCCATATCGAATTCTTTCTCTTCATGCTCGACGCGATGGCGCTTGGCATGGGTCTTGGGGTTCACCGAGATGACCCCGCAGTACTCCGGCATGTGCTTGGCGAAGTCGGCGGTGCCGATCTCCACGGCCAGGTCGATGATGTCCTGCTTGTGGCTGGCGATCAGGGGGCGCAGTACCAGTTTCTCGGTCACGCAGTCGATCACCGACAGGTTCGGCAGGGTCTGGCTGGACACCTGGGAAATCGCCTCGCCGGTCACCAGCGCATCGATGTGCAGGCGGTCGGCGATGCTCGACGCGGCACGCAACATCATACGCTTCAAAATGACGCCCATATGACTGTTGTCGACTTTGCCGAGGATTTCCCCGAGCACTTCCTCGAACGGCACGCTGACGAACAGCACGCGCTGGGAGCTGCCGTACTTCTTCCATATATAGTGCGCGACTTCCATCACGCCCAGTTCATGGGCACGCCCGCCCAGGTTGAAGAAGCAGAAATGCCCCATCAGGCCGCGGCGCATGATCTGGTAGGCCGCCACCGTGGAATCGAAACCGCCGGACATCAGGACCAGGGTCTGTTCCAGGGCGCCCAGCGGGTAGCCGCCGATGCCGTTGTGCTGGCTGTGGATCACGAACAACCGTTGGTCGCGAATTTCCATCCGCACTTCGATTTCAGGCTCTTTCAGGGAAATTCCGGCGGCGCCGCACTGCCGACGCAGTTGGCTGCCGACGTATTTTTCCACGTCCATGGAGCTGAATTCATGCTTGCCGGCACGCTTGCAGCGCACGGCAAAAACCTTCCCCGGGAGGGCTTCGCCAAAGTGCTGCTTGCACTTGGCGACGATGTCGTCGAAGTCGCCCAGAGGGTACTCGTCGACCTGCAGGAAATGCGCGATGCCGGGCATGCAGCTCAGGCGCTCGGTCATGTCCTTCAGGGCCTTGGGCTCGCTGACGGCGGTTTCCAGCTCGAGGTTGTCCCACACACCATTGACCACCACGGCCGGGTCCAGGTCGCGGAGCACGGCACGGATGTTCTTCGCCAACTGACGGATGAAACGCGTCCGAACCGGGCGGCTCTTAATGGTGATTTCCGGGAAAACTTTAACGATTAGTTTCATGAAAACAGCGCGCGCTGGGCCAGCCGAAAAAGGGGGGCGCGGATTATAGCGGAAATTGCTCAAGGTTTAACCAGTTTATGTGCAGAAGGTTTTCGATGCACCAAAACGGGTCATTTATTGGCAAAGACGCTACATTGCAGTGCGCCGAATGCCGGCATTCAACCCAATACGTCGCAGAAAGCGTGATTTTGGGGCAGAAAACCCATCTCGGGGCACTGGCATGCAATTTGCTCCCTTGTGAGGCAGGTTGCCATGGCAGAGTATTCGCGCCGGCATCACCCACATTCTAAGGGCACTCCAACACCAAGCCCGAAGCCACCCGGAGGACACTATGTCGAAGTCGGTTCAACTCATCAAAGATCATGACGTCAAATGGATTGATCTGCGCTTCACTGACACCAAGGGCACTCAACATCACGTGACCATGCCGGCTCGTGATGCGCTGGATGAAGACTTCTTCGAAGCTGGCAAGATGTTCGACGGCTCCTCCATCGCTGGCTGGAAAGGCATCGAAGCCTCCGACATGATCCTGATGCCGGACGACGAAACCGCCGTACTGGACCCGTTCACCGAAGAACCGACCCTGATCCTGGTGTGCGACATCATCGAACCTTCGAGCATGCAGGGTTACGATCGTGACCCACGTGCCATCGCCAAGCGCGCCGAAGAGCACCTGAAAGCCACCGGTATCGGCGACACCGTATTCGCCGGCCCAGAGCCAGAGTTCTTCATCTTCGACCAAGTGAAATTCAAGTCCGACATCTCCGGTTCGATGTTCAAGATCTACTCCGAACAAGGTTCCTGGATGTCCGACCAGGACATCGAAGGCGGTAACAAGGGCCACCGTCCAGGCGTCAAGGGCGGCTACTTCCCGGTTCCACCGTTCGACCACGACCACGAAATCCGTACCTCCATGTGCAACGCACTGGAAGAAATGGGCCTGACCGTCGAAGTTCACCACCACGAAGTGGCGACTGCCGGCCAGAACGAAATCGGCGTCAAGTTCAACACCCTGGTGAAGAAGGCCGACGAAACCCAGACCCTGAAGTACGTGGTGCACAACGTGGCTGACGCCTACGGCCGCACTGCCACCTTCATGCCCAAGCCTCTGTACGGCGACAACGGCTCGGGCATGCACGTCCACATGTCGATCTGGAAAGACGGCAAGAACACCTTCGCAGGTGAAGGCTATGCCGGCCTGTCCGATACCGCCCTGTACTTCATCGGCGGCATCATCAAGCACGGTAAGGCCCTGAACGGCTTCACCAACCCGGCGACCAACTCCTACAAGCGTCTGGTGCCAGGCTTCGAAGCCCCGGTCATGCTGGCCTACTCGGCGCGCAACCGCTCCGCTTCGATCCGTATTCCTTACGTGTCGAGCCCTAAGGCCCGCCGTATCGAAGCCCGTTTCCCGGACCCGGCTGCCAACCCGTACCTGGCCTTCGCTGCCCTGCTGATGGCCGGCCTGGACGGCATCCAGAACAAGATCCACCCTGGCGACGCTGCTGACAAAAACCTGTACGACCTGCCGCCTGAAGAGGCCAAAGAGATCCCACAAGTTTGCGGCAGCCTGAAGGAAGCCCTGGAAGAGCTGGACAAAGGTCGTGCGTTCCTGACCAAAGGCGGCGTTTTCAGCGACGACTTCATCGACGCCTACATCGCCCTGAAAAGCGAAGAAGAAATCAAGGTACGTACCTTCGTACACCCACTGGAATACGAGCTGTACTACAGCTGCTGATCCGGTAACGCCGGCGCAAGCCGCGTGATCAAGAGGCCTCCTTCGGGAGGCCTTTTTTATACCCGCGCATTTGCCCTGCCCGGGGTGGTTGCGTGCATCATGGGCGCCGTCTCCCCATCAGCAGCCGAGCCCGCCCATGACTTCACGCCTCAACCTGTGCCTCGCCCTGACTTGCAGCCTGTTCGCCACCGCCGCCTGCGCCAGTGACGCCCCGCCCGCCCTCGCCCCGCTGCTGCAGAGCATCGGCGAACGCCTGGCGATTGCCGATCAGGTGGCCCTGAGCAAATGGGACAGCCACAAGGCCGTGGAAGACCGCCCGCGGGAACAACAGGTGATCGCCGGGGCAACCGCCCAGGCCGCAACCTATCACTTGAGCGAAGAAACGGTTGGGCAGTTCTTCGCCGCCCAGATCGAAGCCAACAAGCTGGTGCAATACGCCCGACTCTCTACCTGGCACTTGCAAGGCCGGGCACCGGACACTCCGCGCCAGGACCTGGCCGGGCAGATCCGCCCCCAACTTGATCAGTTACAAAAACGCCTGCTGCAGCAACTGGCCGACTTCAGCCCGCAGCGCACCGACCGCCAATGCCCGCAATGGCTGGCCCGGGCCAATCAGGCCAGCAGCAGCGACCCACTGCGACGACTGGCGATGGTTCGTGCCACGGCAGAGTTATGTGTGTTCAAAGGTTAACCACGCCTGCGCCACGCGCAGCAGCACCCTATGCTGGAGCCTTTCAGGCACCCGCCAGGATCTGCGAGATGTACCTCGTCATTGCTTGCCTGCTGTGGATCAGCGCATTGCCAGCCGGCGCGCAGATCTACCAGTACACCGACTCGGCCGGTAATCGCGCCTATAGCGACCAGCCGCCGGGAACCTCGTACCGGCAGATTGAAACGCCCGCGCCGAATCGCCTCCCCAGCCCGGCCACACCGGCGCCACATACGCCGGCAGCACAACCTGCCAGCACCCTTCAGGCCTACGAACGGCTGCAACTGAGCGGCGTTCCGGAGCACGGTGCCTTGCGCGCCAACAACGGCAGTTTCAGCGTGCAGGTGGAGTTGCAGCCCAGCCTGCGGCCCGGCCACCGTCTGCGCCTGCTGCTGGATGGCCAGCCCTATGGCCAGACTGGCCAGGGGCTCGAGCTGCAACTGGTGAATATCGACCGTGGCCAGCACCGGTTGGCAGTGCAGGTGCTGGCTGGCGACAAGGTCCTGCAACAGAGCCCGGCCATCAGCTTCACTCTGCTGCGGGCCCGCCGCCCCTGAGCCTCAACCGTGCACCACGCCGCTGGCCAGCAGTGCGGCGATGGTCGGTTCATCCAGGCCCAGCCCCTGCAATACCGCCCGCGTGTCCTGCCCCAGGCTCGGCGGCGCCGTACGGTAGCTGGCCGGCGTGCGTGACAACTTCACCGGCGAACCTATGCCCCGGTAGCCATCGAGCTCCACCAGCAGCCCGCGATGCCGGGTGTGGGGATGAGCCACCACCTGGTCGACGGTGGCGATCGAACCACAAGGCACCCCCAGGCCGATCAGCCGCGGGGCCAGCAACGCGCCGTCGTGCGCCGACAGGTAATGCTCCAGTTGCTGCTTCAAGGCCTCGCGGTTGACCGAGCGCTGGCCGTTGTCGGTAAAGCGCGGGTCCTCCAGCAACGCGCCGGCCCCCAGTTCCTGGCACAGCCGGGTGAACTGGCGGTCGTTGCCCACCGCCAGGAAAATCGGCTCGCCAGCAGTGCGGTAGCTGTCGTAGGGAGCAATGTTGGGATGGGCGTTGCCCGTGCGTTTGGGCGTCTTGCCGGCGGCGAAGTAGTTCGGCAGGTGCGGGTGCAGCAGGGACACGCCGCAGTCGTACAGGGAGATGTCCAGTGACTGCCCGAGGCCGCTGCGCTGGCGCTCGTTGAGGGCCAGGAGAATCCCCGCCAGGGCATTCAGGCCGGTGACCATATCGACAATCGGCAGGCCGATGCGCAACGGCCCGCCGTCGCCTTCGCCGTTGACGCTCATCAGCCCGGCCATGGCCTGGATCACCGCGTCGTAACCCGGTAGCCCGCCCAGCGGGCCATCGGCGCCAAAGCCGGAAATCCCGCAGTGGATCAACGCCGGAAAACGCTGGCTCAGCACCTCCTGGTAACCGATGCCCCAACGCTGCAGGGTGCCCGGCTTGAAGTTCTCGATCAGCACGTCGGCGCCTTCCAGCAACTGCATCAGCAGTTCCAGGCCTTCGGGGCGCGACAGGTCGACGGCGATCCCCTGCTTGTTACGGTTGATGCCGCGAAAATACGCCGCGTCATCACCTTCGAAAGGCGGCCCCCAGCCCCGGGTCTCATCACCGCTCAAAGGTTCCAGCTTGATCACGTCGGCGCCGTGGTCGGCCAGGGCCTGGGAGCAGTAGGGGCCGCCCAGCACACGGCTGAGATCGATGATTTTCACGCCCGCCAGGGCGCCTTGGGCAAACGTCATGGATGTACTCCGGCAGATCGGACAAGGACGGCCATTCAGGCCGGCAGCAATTGCATGGCCTGGGCCTGGGACAGCGGGCTTTCATTGGCCAGGCGCACCAGCAGCTCGGCATCGATCACCGGCTCAAGGCCCAACGGATCGCGCGGCAACACCTTGTGCACCAGCACCAGGTGAGCCAGGGCCAGGCGCCGATGGTCCGCACCCTGGCGCGCGGCCTCCCAGGCCATGAAGATGGCGCTGGCCAGGTGATAGAGAACGCTGCCCACCTGCCGCACCTGCTCGTCCCGGCGCTGCTGCGCCACGGCATGGAAGCCGGTCACGGTGCGCAACAGGGCCGAATCGAACAGCCGGCGGCTCGCCGGTGGCAAATCGGCCTCGGCCAGCAGCCCGGCCAGATAGCCCTGCAACGGCTCCAGCGCCTGCTCCCGAGTCACCGCCCGGGCAATGTCCAGGGCGACGATGTTGCTGGTGCCCTCCCAGATCGACCCCAGGTGCGCATCGCGCACCAGCCGGGCATCGCTCCACTCCTCGATATAGCCAACCCCGCCGCGCACTTCCATGGCATCGCCGGTCACCCGGCGGGCATCACGGCAGGCGCGGAACTTGATCAGCGGCGTAAGGATCCGCACGCACTTGCGCGCCGTCTCATCGCCGCCATCGGCCCGGGGCAGCAAGCTGGCGATCTGCATGAACATCGAGCGCGCCTGTTCGGCGGGCAGCATCATCTTCAGCAACTGGCGCTGCATCAGCGGCATTTCGATCAGGTGCTTGCCGAAGGCCCGGCGCTGGCGGGCGATGTACAACGCCTCGCTCAGCCCCCGGCGCATCAGCCCCGCCGCGCGCACGCCATTGGACAGGCGCGACATGTTGATCATGTCGGCCATCTGCTGAAAACCGCGGCCGACCTCACCGATCAGGTAGGCCGTGGCGCCTTCCAGGGTGATCTCGCCACTGGCCATCGAGCGGCTGCCCAGCTTGTCCTTCAGGCGCTGGATCCGATAGTGGTTGCGCGAGCCGTCGGGCAGCACCTTGGGCAACAGGAACAGGGTCACCCCGGCCATGCCCGGTGGTGCGTCTTCCGGGCGCGCCAGGACCATGGCCAGGTCGGCATCCGGGTTGGAGCAGAACCACTTCTCACCGAACAGGCGCCATTGGCCATCTTCCAGCCGGGCCCGAGTTTCGGTGCGTGAAACGTCGGAACCGGCGGCCTGTTCGGTCATGAACATCGCCCCCTGTAACAGCGTCTCGAAATCCTGGGACTGCAACTGCGGCAGGTAGCGCGCCACCAGTTCCGGCGTACCGAACTTGCACAGGGTGCGGGTCAGGGAGTCGGTCATGCTCACCGGGCAGCACAGGCCGAACTCGGCCTGGACGAACAGGTAGGTCAGGGCGTACTTGATCAGCGGCGGCGGGCCTCCGGGCTGGTGGCTCATGGCAGCCAGCCCCAGTTCGGCAAAGGCCACCCGTTCCAGGGTGACGTAGTCCGGATGCTTGGCGATGCTTTGCAGGTTCTCGCCGCGGCGGGTACGCGGTTGCAGCACCGGGGGATTCTTGTCGGCGCTCAGGGCCAGCACATCCAGCTCGCCACCGGCCCGGGCGCCCAGGTGCTGCAAGGTGGGCAACCACTGCTGGTAGACCGCCGAGGGCAGGTAGACCTGGAGCAGCGCGGCCAGGCCGGCGTCGCACTCGAACAGGTTGATGCCGCGGCTGTCGGGGATGTTGAGGCTGTCTTCAATGGGGCGGGGCTCGGCGGTCATGGCGCGTCTCCTGTTTTTTGTAGGCCGAGACTAGAGCCGCCATCGATAAGTATCTAATACAAAATCAATCAACTACGATAAGAAATCCATATCGTAGAACCGGAGTCGCCATGGACCTCAAACAGTTGCGCTACTTCGTCGCGGTAGCCGAAGAACTGCATTTCGGGCGGGCCGCGAACCGTCTGTGCATTTCCCAGCCGGCCCTGAGTTTCGACATCAAGAAGCTTGAGGGGCAACTGGAAGTCCAACTGCTCAATCGCAACAACAAGTCGGTGAGCCTGACCAACGCCGGACAGGTTCTGCTGGACGAGGCCCGCTACCTGCTGCTGCGTGCCGACCAGGCGCGGCACCTGACCCAGCGCTCGGCAGAAGGCTTTGCCGGGCGCCTGAGCCTGGGTTTCGTCAACTCGATCCTGCACCGCGGGCTGCCCGAGGCGGTCAAGGCCTTCGAACAGCAATACCCGGAAACCGAAGTGGTGCTGATGGAAATGAACAGTGCCGACCAGACCCAGGCCCTGCAACGCGGCCAGATCGACATCGGCTTCGTCCATGGCAGCACCTTCGCCGCCGGCATCCACAGCGAACCGCTGCTGGCCGAGCCGTTCCTCTGCTGCCTGCCCCAGAGCCACTCGCTGGCCACCCAGGCGCGGATCGACCTGGCGCAACTGGCCAATGACGATTTCATCCTGTTTCCGCGGGCGGTCTCGCCGCACTACCACGACCTGATCATTTCCCGCTGCGTGGCGGCCGGGTTCAGCCCGCGCATTCGCCACGAGACGCGGCTATGGCAAACGGTGGTGGCAATGGTGGCCCACGAGATGGGCGTGGCGCTGGTGCCACAGACCCTGGCCATGCTCGGCCAGCCGGGCGTGCATTACGGCGAGCTCGAAGGCTCCGGCGCGCCTTCGCAGATCCAGGCGATCCGCCTGGAGGACAAGCCTTCGGCGGCGGCCGAAAGCTTTCTCGGGCTGCTCAAGTCCCTGATCAAACCGGCCGCCGGAGGGCGCTGAGCGTTGGGGCGCGATACGCAATCACGTATCAAACCATAAGATTTAATCATTATATTTTTCGATTCCTGCCTGTATAGGCTCCCAGCGGTCGGACCTTGCCAGAGGTCCATGCGCCCGATCAGGGGCGCATATAACAATAAAAACGCAGGAATTGAACATGAACGCTGCCCAGGATGCCGCTGCCCACAAGAAAGCCCGCAAGGCGGGTATCGCCTCATTCATCGGCACCACCATCGAGTGGTATGACTTCTACGCCTACGGCATCGCCGCCGCCCTGGTGTTCGGCAAGGTGTTCTTTCCCGCCGACCTGCCCCCCGGCACGGCCACCCTGCTGTCCTTCCTCACCCTGTGGGCCGGGTTCATCGCCCGCCCCGTCGGCGGCATCATCTTCGGCCACATGGGCGACAAGATCGGCCGCAAGACCACCCTGGTGATCACCCTGATCATGATGGGCCTGGCCACCACCTGCATCGGCCTGCTGCCCAGCTACCTGCAGATCGGCGTCTGGGCCCCCATTGCCCTGGTGACCCTGCGCATCATCCAGGGCATCGCGGTGGGCGGCGAATGGGGCGGGGCGATCCTCATCGCCAGCGAAAGCGCGCCCAAGGGCAAGGGCATTCTCTATGCCGCCTTCGCCCAGCAGGGTTCGCCGGCCGGCAACCTGCTGGCAACCCTGGTGTTCTTCGGCCTCAGCGCCCTGCCGACTCCGGACTTTCTGCTCTGGGGCTGGCGCATTCCGTTCCTGCTGTCGGCGGTGCTGGTGATCATCGGCATGGTCATCCGCCTCAAGCTGGAAGAATCCGATGACATGAAGCGCCTGATGGAGCAGAAAAAGACCGTCAAGCTGCCGATTCTCGAAGTCCTGCGCGACCACTGGCGCCTGGTACTGCTGGGGGCCGGGGTGCTGCCGATCATCCACGTCACCTATTTCAAGAGCACCTTCGCCCTGTCCTGGGCCACCAAGGAGCTGGGCTACAGCCAGGGCAGCTTCCTCAGCGTGATCGTCATCGCCCTGGTGGTGCAGTTCATCACCCAGCCCCTGGGTGCGGTGCTGGTTTCACGCATGGACATGCGCAAGGCCATGGTGCTGATGGTGGTGCCCGAGCTGCTGCTGATGCCGGCGATGTTCTTCGCCGTGGAGACCGGTCACTACTGGATCGCGGTGCTGGGCATGTGCCTGGCCACGGTGCCGCACTCGATGTTCTATGGCGCGGTGGGCGGCATCCTGGCGCGGGCGTTTCCGACCCGGGTGCGCTACAGCGGACTGTCGATCTCCTATCAGCTGTGTTCACTGCTGGTGGGCGGCGCCACGCCGGTGCTGGCCCAGAGCATCCTCAATGGCACCGGCAGCATCATCGGCGTGGCCATCGCCTCGGCCTGCTACGCCCTGGTCTCGCTGGCATGCATGCTGGCCCTGCTCAAGCGCATCGGCCATAACGCCGCCGAACTGTCCACGGCGGAACAGGCGGATGCCGACGAACTGGCGCGCCAGACTGGCGCCCAGCCACCTGTGGATAAGGTTTCCCGGCCCGACCCGGTGCCCGGCAGCGAGCTACAGCCCGCTCGCTGATGCACCCTGCAAGTGGTGCAGGCGCCGCTCATGTTCCAGCAGCCAGCGCTTGCGCCACAGACCACCGCCATAGCCGGTCAGGGAGCCATCGGCGCCAATCACCCGGTGGCAGGCAATGACAATGGAAATCTGGTTGGCGGCATTGGCCCGGGCCACCGCGCGCACCGCTGAGGGCGAGCCAACCTGCCGCGCCACCTCGGCGTAGCTGCAGGTGGTACCCAGGGGAATGGCCCGCAACGCCTGCCAGACGGTACGGGTAAAGGGCGAGGCGCTCATCGCCAGCGGTGTGGCGAAGTGCACCGCCTCGCCGGCGAAGTAACGCTGCAGTTCGGCCTCGATCTGGTCGATGGGGGCAAAACGCCCGAAACCTATGCTCGAACCGCTGCTCTTCTGCAGGTTCTGCAACTCATTGGCCAGTGCCGGGCGGTCGAAGAATTCCAGCAGATGCAGGACCTGGGCGTCGGCCACCGCCAGCATCACGCCGATCGGGGTCTGCAACCAATCGACCTTGAGCAGTTCCCGCCCCCGCAAGTTGGACGGCGGCTGGCCCGCCAGGCGGCTGAAGGCGTGGCGAAAGCCGCTGTCGGAGTCGAAGCCGGCGCTGATCTGCGCCTCGATCACCGGCTCTCCCGAGGCCAGTTGCTGCATGCCCTGGCCCATGCGACGCAGGCGCGCCATTTCCAGGAAGGTGACGCCGAAATAGCGCTTGAACGCACGGCGCACGGTGGATGGGTCCAGCCCCTGGACGACCAGGTCGTCCTCGTACCAACGGCGTTCCGGGTCGCGGCCCAACTGCTCGAGCAAGGTCTGCACCCAGGGCTCCTGGACCCCGGCCCGCTCCAGCGGACGACAGCGCAGGCAGGCGCGGAACCCTGCTTCGACACAACCCTTGATGGAGCCGAAGAACACCGTGTTCTCGCGCTTGGGCTTGCGTGCAGCGCAGGTCAGGCGGCAGAACACGCCGGTGCTCTTCACCCCGACAAAGGCAAAGCCTTCATAGGCCGGGTCCCGGGCCAGCAGCGCCTGGTACAGGGTGTCGTCATCGGGAAGCTGGAACAGCAGAGGGGCATTTTCCATGGCCGCATCCTAAACCTTGAAGCATCGGGTTCGAGCACTCTAAACCCGCCCTTTGCCCCGCGCCGCTGAAAAACGGGCGTTGATTCTTCTATCAAGGCACGCCCATCGAGCGCCGCTCAGATTCATGCACTATATTGGTGCAATGCCTTGCACTCAGGTGCCAATACCAGCCCATTTTGGTTCGAAAATACCCGCCAGAGCTGGCAAAACGCCACAGAACCAGGCTTCAAACGCCTGTTTCAGGGCATGCGCGCTTCTTTTCGGAGCCTTGGTTTGGTTTTTGCATTTTCTCCACCACAGCGCCTTAGCCGCGCGCGCACTTCGGGACCGGCCCCGGATTGTCTTGCTTCAAAAGAGGTCACCATCTACCCATGACCATCAGCGACCCACTGCACCGCCTGCTTCTGGACAACCTGACCACCGCCACCATCCTGCTCAATGCCGACCTGCGCCTTGAGTACATGAACCCGGCGGCGGAAATGCTCCTGGCCATCAGCGGCCAGCGCAGCCATGGGCAATTCATCAGCGAGCTGTTCACCGAATCCGCCGAGGCCCTGAGCTCCCTGCGCCAGGCGGTGGAGCAGGCGCACCCCTTCACCAAGCGCGAAGCCATGCTCACCGCACTGACCGGCCAGACCCTGACCGTCGACTACGCGGTGACGCCGATCCTCAGCAACGGCGACACCTTGCTGCTGCTGGAAGTCCACCCCCGGGACCGGCTGCTGCGGATCACCAAGGAAGAGGCCCAGTTGTCCAAGCAGGAAACCAGCAAGATGCTGGTGCGCGGCCTGGCCCATGAAATCAAGAACCCCTTGGGGGGCATTCGCGGCGCCGCACAGTTGCTGGCCCGGGAGCTGCCCGAGGAAAGCCTCAAGGACTACACCAACGTCATCATCGAAGAAGCCGACCGCCTGAGGAACCTGGTGGACCGCATGCTCGGCTCGAACAAGCTGCCATCCCTGGCCCTGACCAACATCCATGAAGTGCTGGAGCGGGTCAGCAGCCTGGTGGAAGCCGAAAGCCAGGGCTGTATCACCCTGGTGCGCGATTACGACCCGAGCATTCCCGACGTGCTGATCGACCGCGAACAGATGATCCAGGCGGTGCTCAACATCGTGCGCAACGCCATGCAGGCCATCAGCAGCCAGAATGAAATGCGCCTGGGGCGCATCACCCTGCGCAGCCGCACCATGCGCCAGTTCACCATCGGCCACGTGCGCCATCGCCTGGTGAGCAAGATCGAGATCATCGACAACGGCCCGGGCATCCCCGCGGAACTGCAGGACACCCTCTTCTTCCCCATGGTCAGCGGCCGCCCGGACGGTACCGGGCTGGGCCTGGCCATCACCCAGAACATCATCAGCCAGCACCAGGGTCTGATCGAATGTGACAGCCATCCCGGCCACACCACGTTCTCGATCTTTCTGCCACTGGAACAAGGAGCCCCATCGACATGAGCCGTAGTGAAACCGTGTGGATCGTCGATGACGACCGTTCTATCCGTTGGGTCCTGGAAAAAGCCTTGCAGCAGGAAGGGATGACCACCCAGAGCTTCGACAGCGCCGACGGGGTGATGAGCCGCCTGGCCCGCCAGGCCCCGGACGTGATCATTTCCGACATTCGCATGCCCGGCGCCAGTGGCCTGGACCTGCTGGCACGGATTCGCGAGCAGCACCCGCGCCTGCCAGTGATCATCATGACCGCGCATTCGGACCTGGATAGCGCTGTCGCCTCCTACCAGGGCGGTGCCTTCGAATACCTGCCCAAGCCGTTCGATGTCGATGAAGCGGTGTCGCTGGTCAAGCGCGCCAATCAGCACGCCCAGGAACAGCAAGGCCTGGAAGTGGCCCCGACCCTGGCTCGCACCCCGGAGATCATCGGCGAAGCGCCGGCGATGCAGGAGGTGTTCCGCGCCATCGGGCGCCTGAGCCACTCCAACATCACAGTGCTGATCAACGGCGAGTCCGGCACCGGCAAGGAGCTGGTAGCCCATGCCCTGCATCGCCACAGCCCGCGGGCGGCTTCGCCGTTCATCGCCCTGAACATGGCGGCGATCCCCAAGGACCTGATGGAATCCGAGCTGTTCGGCCATGAAAAGGGCGCGTTCACCGGCGCGGCCAACCTGCGGCGCGGGCGCTTCGAGCAGGCCGACGGCGGCACTCTGTTCCTCGACGAGATCGGCGACATGCCAGCCGACACCCAGACCCGCCTGCTGCGGGTCCTGGCCGATGGCGAGTTCTATCGGGTCGGTGGCCATACCCCGGTCAAGGTCGATGTACGCATCATCGCCGCGACCCACCAGAACCTGGAAACCCTGGTGCACGCCGGCAAGTTCCGTGAGGACCTGTTCCACCGCCTCAACGTGATCCGCATCCATATCCCGCGCCTGTCGGACCGTCGCGAAGACATCCCGACCCTGGCCAGGCACTTCCTCAGCCGCGCCGCCCAGGAGCTGGCGGTGGAACCCAAGTTGCTGAAAAACGAAACCGAGGAATACCTGAAGAACCTGCCGTGGCCGGGCAACGTGCGCCAGCTGGAGAACACCTGCCGCTGGATCACCGTCATGGCCTCGGGTCGCGAGGTGCATATCAGCGACCTGCCACCGGAGTTGCTGAGCCTGCCCCAGGATTCAGCGCCGGTCACCAACTGGGAACAGGCCCTGCGCCAATGGGCCGACCAGGCCCTGGCCCGCGGGCAATCGAACCTGCTGGACAGCGCGGTACCGAGTTTCGAGCGGATCATGATCGAGACCGCCCTCAAGCACACCGCCGGCCGCCGCCGCGATGCCGCGGTCCTGTTGGGCTGGGGGCGCAATACCCTGACCCGCAAGATCAAGGAGCTGGGGATGAAGGTCGACGGTGGCGACGAGGATGAAGGCGAGGAAGGCTGAAGCCCCGGCCGCGGCATGTAGGAGCTGGCTTGCCAGCGAAGAGGCCCTTGAGCCTTGCAGTGCGCCCACAGGCGCTTTCGCCGGCAAGCCGGCTCCTACGATGAGGATGTGCGTGCACCAGGATGGGGTGCATGCACTGCCCGAAGGCGCGCTGCAGTGCCATCCAGCCCGGGTACAACCCGGGCCTCAGCTCTGAAAAGCCCTCCGTCGAAAACGCAAAAGCCCCGGATTACGGGGCTTTCGGCTTTTTATCCCAGCAATCAACGCCTCTGCAGCCAAAACTGGCACGCCACCTGCAATAACCCAGTCACTACCCAGTTTCGGGGACCTTGGTACAGGCAGGCCGGGGATTCCCCTCTTTAACACCAGGCTCGGCACGCACATCGCGACGGCCAATGGTTTCGGGAACCCCAGTACAGGCAGGCTGGGACTTCCCTCTTTAACACCAGGCCCACCCCGCTCACAGCGACGGGCCAGGCTTTCGGGAACCCCGGTACAGGCAGGCCGGGACTTCCCTCTTTAATACCCGGCCCATCCCGCGCATCGCGACGGGCCACGCTTTTGGGGACCCTGGTACAGGCAGGCCGGGAATCCCCTTCTTTACACCGGGACTCATCGCCCTCGTGGCGCTCAGCCCCTCCCGCTTTTGGGGGCCTTGGTACAGGCAGGCCGGGGTTTCCCTCTTTTATTCCTCCCGCAAGTGGATCGCCAGGCGCCAGCGCCCCTCCACCTCGCTCCCGTCCCACTGGCCCCGCAGCGGCCGCGCGGCCACCAGGTTCAGCAGCAGACCCTGGTCCGCCCGGCGCACCCGCCAGTTCACATTGCGCTGATTGACCTGCAACTGGCCCTTCTGTGCCTGCCCCTGGGCATCGAACAGCAGCGCCACGGTGCCATCGATGTGCTCCCCATGGAGCTTGGGCTCATGGTTGAACCACAGCACCAGCCCATCGGGCGCCACCTCGACCTGCTGCAACGCCACCGGATCAGGCTGGGTCAGGCGGCCGATCATCAGCCCTACCATCACCCCGACAATCGCCAGGGAGCCGAACACCCGCAGCATTAGCTTCGGTCGCGAGTACGCTTCAGGCGTAGAATGCAGTCTGTCTTTCTCTTCGGAGCCGTGCATGTTTCACGTCATCCTCTTTCAACCAGAAATTCCGCCGAATACCGGCAACGTTATCAGGCTGTGCGCCAACAGCGGCTGCCACCTGCATTTGATCGAGCCGCTGGGTTTCGAAATGGACGACAAGCGCCTGCGCCGCGCCGGCCTCGACTATCACGAATACGCCACCCTGCAACGCCATGCCGACCTTGCCAGTTGCCTGGAAAGCCTCGGCCACCCGCGCCTGTTCGCCTTCACCACCAAGGGCTCGCGCCCCTTCCATGACGCCAGCTTCCAGGAGGGCGACGCCTTCCTGTTCGGCCCCGAGAGCCGGGGCCTGCCGGCGGACGTGCTGGACGCCCTGCCCGGCGAACAGCGCCTGCGCCTGCCCATGCGCGAAGGCTGCCGCAGCCTGAACCTGTCCAACACCGTGGCCGTGGCGGTCTATGAAGGCTGGAGACAGTTGGGGTTCAAGTAGGGCCAGGGGTTCGCGGGCAAGCCCGCTCCTACAGGTTTTGCCCGAGCATGAAAAAAGCGCCGTTACAGGCGCTTTTTTCGTACCGCAACCAGCACTTACTGAACGGTGTTTTCGCCAGCGGACTGCAGGCGTTGCAGCTCTTGGGCATACAGCGCATCGAAGTTCACCGGGGCCAGCATCAGCGCCGGGAACGAACCGCGGGTCACCAGGCTGTCCAGCGCTTCACGAGCGTAAGGGAACAGGATGTTCGGGCAGAAAGCACCCAGGGTGTGGCTCATGGAAGCCTCATCCAGGTTCTTGATCAGGAAGATACCGGCCTGCTGGACTTCAGCGATGAAGGCCACTTCGTCGCCGTTCTTCACGGTCACGGACAGGGTCAGCACCACTTCGTGGAAGTCGGCTTCCAACGCTGTCTGGCGGGTATTGAGGTCCAGGCCGACGCTAGGTTCCCATTGCTGACGGAAGATCGCCGGGCTTTTCGGCGCTTCGAAGGACAGGTCACGCACGTAGATACGCTGCAGGGAGAATTGCGGTGCGCTTTCGTCGTCGGCAACGGTGTTCTGTTGGTCAGTCATCTCATGATCCTTCTTGATCTTGGGTCTATAGGGTTAGGTTCTGTACGCAAACTGCCTGCGCTTCGACCATGCTGCGTTAAAAACAGGCTCGGCGAGTTTCCATACGAACCTAGGAATTTCAGGCCGCTAGCAGCGCGTCGAGCTTGCCGGCACGCTCCAGGGCGAACAAATCATCACAGCCACCTACGTGGGTGGCGCCGATCCAGATCTGCGGCACGGACGTACGCCCGGCCTTCTGGGCCATCTCGGCGCGTACCTGGGGCTTGCCATCGACCTTGATCTCTTCGAAGGCTACGCCTTTGCTCGCCAGCAGATGCTTGGCGCGCGAGCAGTAAGGGCAGTAATCACTGGAGTAGACGATGACCTTGGACATTACTTCACCAATGGCAGGTTATCGGCCTTCCAGCTGGCCACGCCGCCGGACAGCTTGGCCGCGGTGAAACCGGACTTGAGCAGCTCGCGGGCGTGAGTGCCGGCGTGCTGGCCCTGGGCGTCCACCAGGATGATGGTCTTGGCCTTGTGCTTCTCCAGCTCGCCGACACGGGCGGCCAGCTTGTCCTGGGGAATGTTCAGTGCACCGACGATATGGCCGGCGGCATAGTCCTTGGATGGACGGATATCGATCACGACGCCCTGCTCGCTGTTGACCAGCGCGGTCAGTTCACGGGTGCTGAGGCTGCGGCCACCGCGGCTCAATTCATGAGCGATCAACAGAGCCAGCAGGATGGCGAAGGCGCCGACGAGCAAGTAGTGTTCAGTGGCGAATTGAATCAGGTGAGCAACCATCTAAGGAGGTTCCAGGGCGTTAAAATGTCGGCCAGTATACACAGCCCTCCGGGTCGACCAAACCCCGCCCGGCGGTGACTCCACCGGAACTTCGCTTTAAACTGCCACTCCCTTTTTCAACACCTCCCTTTCATCTCTTTCCTATCCAGCCACGAGTGGACGCCATGACTACCACGCCTAAACCTTTGGTCCTGATGATTCTGGATGGCTTCGGTCACAGCGAAAGCCACGAATCCAACGCCGTCTATGCGGCCAAGAAGCCGGTCCTGGACCGCTTGTGCGCCAGCATGCCCAACGGCCTGATCTCGGGTTCGGGCATGGATGTCGGCCTGCCGGACGGGCAGATGGGCAACTCCGAAGTCGGCCACATGAACCTCGGCGCCGGTCGCGTGGTGTATCAGGACTTCACCCGGGTGACCAAGGCCATCCGTGACGGTGAGTTCTTCGAGAACCCGACCATTTGCGCGGCCGTGGACAAGGCCGTGGCCGCCGACAAGGCCGTACACATCCTCGGCCTGCTGTCCGACGGCGGCGTACACAGCCACCAGGACCACCTGATCGCCATGGCCGAACTGGCCTTCAAGCGCGGCGCCGAGAAGATCTACCTGCACGCCTTCCTCGACGGTCGCGATACGCCGCCCAAAAGCGCCCAATCGTCCATCGAACTGCTGGACGAAACCTTCAAGACCCTGGGCAAGGGCCGCATCGCCAGCCTGATCGGCCGTTACTTCGCCATGGACCGCGACAATCGCTGGGACCGTGTGGCCCAGGCCTACAACCTGATCGTCGACGGCCAGGGCCAGTTCAACGCCGCCACCGCCCAGGAAGGCCTGCAAGCCGCCTACGCCCGCGAAGAGAGCGATGAATTCGTCAAGGCCACCACCATCGGCGAACCGGTCAAGGTCGAAGACGGCGATGCCGTGGTGTTCATGAACTTCCGCGCCGACCGGGCCCGCGAGCTGACCCGGGTCTTCGTCGAGGACGACTTCAAGGACTTCGAACGTGCGCGCCAGCCAAAGCTGGCCGGCTTTGTCATGCTCACCCAGTACGCCGCCAGCATCCCCGCGCCGTCGGCCTTCGCTCCGGGCAGCCTGGAAAACGTGCTGGGCGACTATTTGGCGAAAAACGGCAAGACCCAACTGCGCATCGCCGAGACCGAGAAGTATGCCCACGTCACCTTCTTCTTCTCCGGTGGCCGCGAAGAGCCGTTCCCGGGCGAGGAGCGCATCCTGATCCCGTCGCCGAAAGTCGCCACCTACGACCTGCAGCCGGAAATGAGTGCCCCGGAAGTCACCGACAAGATCGTCGACGCCATCGAGCACCAGCGTTATGACGTGATCATCGTCAACTACGCCAACGGCGACATGGTCGGTCACAGCGGCGTGTTCGAGGCGGCGGTCAAAGCCGTGGAATGCCTGGACCTGTGCGTCGGACGTATCGTCGACGCCCTGGAAAAGGTCGGCGGCGAAGCCCTGATCACCGCCGACCACGGCAACGTCGAGCAGATGTCCGACGAATCCACCGGCCAGGCCCACACCGCCCACACCACCGAGCCGGTGCCATTCATCTATGTCGGCAAACGCGCCTTGAAAGTCCGTGAAGGCGGGGTTCTGGCGGACGTGGCGCCCACCATGCTCAAGCTGCTGGGCCTGCCCAAGCCCGCGGAAATGACCGGCACGTCGATCCTGGTGGACCCAGCGCACTGATCCCTCCAGCTCGCCATTGCAGGCAAAAACGCCCGATGCAACCGTCGGGCGTTTTTCATGGTGGCCTTGCACAGGGCGAATCAGGGCCATGGAAGTAAAAGCAGACAAGCGCCGGGCACTTATTGAATAATGATTATCGTTATCAATAACAGCAGGGAGAATCTCCATGAACAAGACGGCTACGCTGCTTCTGGCCTCCCTCCTGTCAGGCTGTGCAAGCCAGATTCCTGCTCAACAGCCGGTGGATGCCAGTGCCCTCGCACAGCAACACAGCCCGGTGGAAATGGATGCTCAGACCGCCGATAAATTGAAAGCACTGCTGAAGATCCAGCCTCCTCGGGGCTCTACCGACATAGGCCAGATGAACGACCTGATTTCCCGGGAGTTCCTGCACACGCCTTACGCGGCGAACCGGCTGCACGGCTCCGCAACCCTGGCCGAGAAGCTGGTGGTCGACTTCAGGGGCCTGGACTGCTTCACCTACCTGGATTACGTCGAGGCCTTGCGCCAGTCCAGCGACGAGGCCGGCTTCATTAACAACCTGGTGCAGATTCGCTACGTGAACGGCGATATCAACTTCCTCAACCGCCGCCACTTCTTCACCGATTGGGCCCATGCCGGGCAACCCATGGCCGAGGATGTGACCGCCCAGCTGAGTGCGAACGCGGTGACCGTGGCCAAGCGCCTCAATCAAAAGGCCGATGGCGGCCGCTACCTGCCCGGCCTGCCCGTGGCCGAACGCGACATCACCTACATTCCCAGCGCATTGATTGACCAGCATCTGCTCAGCCACCTGCGAACCGGCGACTACATCGGCATCTATACCCACCTCTCGGGCCTGGACGTCACCCATACCGGGCTGTTCATTCAGACGGCCCAGGGCCCGGTCCTGCGCAACGCCTCCTCGAAAAAGGACCAGGGCGCGGTCATCGACTCACCCTTCATGGAGTACGTTCACAACGTCCCGGGAATCGTGGTCCTGCGGGCCCGGCAAGACAGCCAGGCCGGCCAGGATGCCTCGGCCGCGAAGGCCGGCACCCAGGCGCTGCAGCATCAGGCTCGTTCGCCCGCACAAGGTTGATCGGCGCCGCCGCCCCAGGCCACGGCGGCGGCACGCTGATAGCAAATGGCCCAATAACGGCCCGGAAACGGCTTTTTATGACGAACGCCTCAAAGCAGTTGGCTTTGAGGCGTTTTTTTTGCAGCGATGGGCGGGCATACTAGGCCGTCCCTTTCCCTGGTGTCGCCCGCCTCTATGCTTCGCGCCCTGATTACCCTTGCTCTGATCTGCCTGCTCCAACCGGCTTTCGCCGACGAGCGCGCGCAAACCCAACAACAGTTGGACGCCACGCGTCAGGACATTGCCGAGCTGAAAAAGCTGCTGGGCAAGCTGCAGGAAGAGAAGTCCGGCGTGCAGAAAGACCTGCGCGGCACCGAGACCGAGATGGGCAAGCTGGAGAAGCAGGTCGAAGCCCTGCAGAAAGAGCTGAAAAAAAGCGAATCCGAGCTGCAGCGACTCGATGAGGAGAAAAAAAAACTCCAGAGCGCGCGCACTGAACAGCAGCGACTGATCGCCATCCAGGCCCGCGCGGCCTACCAGAACGGGCGCCAGGAGTACCTCAAGCTGCTGCTCAACCAGCAGAATCCGGAAAAATTCGCCCGCACCCTGACCTATTACGACTACCTGAGCCAGGCCCGCCTGGAGCAGTTGAAGAATTTCAACGAAACCCTGCGTCAGCTGGCCAATGTGGAAAAGGACATCTCCCTGCAACAGGCCCAGTTGCTGGTGCAGAAGAGCAGCCTCGACACCCAGCGTGAAGAACTCGACAAGGTCCGCAAAGAGCGGCAGTTGGCCCTGGCCAAGCTGAACAACGACGTGAAGGCCCGGGACGACAAGCTCAAGGCCCGTGAACAGGACCAGGCCGACCTGGCCAAGGTCCTGAAAACCATTGAAGAAACCCTGGCCCGCCAGGCCCGCGAGGCAGAAGAAGCGCGCCAGAAAGCGCTGATCGCCCAGCAGGAAGCCGAAAAAAAGCGCTTGCGTGAGGCTCAGGCCGACGCCAGCGATGGGCCGCGCAAACCCGCAAGATCAAGCCCTGGAGCCCTGGTTTCCAGCGCCGGCCCTTCCTATGGCGGGGCATTTGCTTCAGCCCGGGGAAAACTTCCATGGCCCGTTGATGGTCGACTACTGGCACGCTTTGGTGAAACCCGTGGCGACGACTCCCGCTCCAAGTGGGACGGCGTGATGATCAGCGCCGCCGCCGGCAGCCAGGTGCACGCCGTGCACGGTGGCCGGGTAGTGTTCGCCGACTGGCTGCGCGGCGCCGGCCTGCTGGTGATCCTCGATCACGGCAACGGTTACCTGAGCCTCTACGGACACAACCAGACGCTGCTCAAGGAAGCCGGCGACGTGGTCAAGGCCGGAGAGTCCATCTCCACCGTCGGTAATAGTGGCGGACAGGACACTCCTGCGCTGTACTTTGCAATTCGTCAGCAGGGCCGCCCCAGCGACCCGGCACAGTGGTGCCACGCGCAAGGATAAGCGCTGCATCTAAATTAGGAGTTCGTTCGACATGCTGCATTTGTCCCGCCTTACCTCGCTGGCCCTGACGATCGCCCTGGTGATCGGAGCGCCTCAGGCGTTTGCCGCCGAAACCGCTCAAGCAGCAACCGCCGCGACCACCAAGGCGCCCTTGCCGCTGGAAGAGCTGCGCACCTTCGCCGAGGTCATGGACCGCATCAAGGCAGCGTATGTCGAACCCGTAGACGACAAGACCCTGCTGGAGAATGCCATCAAGGGCATGCTCAGCAACCTCGACCCGCACTCTGCCTATCTGGGCCCGGAAGACTTCGCCGAACTGCAGGAAAGCACCAGCGGCGAATTCGGCGGCCTGGGCATCGAAGTCGGCGCCGAGGACGGCTTCATCAAGGTGGTCTCGCCCATCGACGACACCCCGGCATCCAAGGCCGGGATCCAGGCCGGCGACCTGATCGTCAAGATCAACGGCCAGCCGACCCGTGGCCAGACCATGACCGAAGCCGTGGACAAGATGCGCGGCAAGATCGGCCAGAAGATCACCCTGACCCTGGTGCGCGACGGCGGCACGCCGTTCGACGTGACCCTGGCCCGCGCCACCATCCAGGTGAAAAGCGTGAAGAGCCAGCTGCTGGAGTCGGGCTACGGCTACATCCGCATCACCCAGTTCCAGGTCAAGACCGGCGAGGAAGTCTCCAAGGCCCTGGCCAAGCTGCGCAAGGACAACGGCAAGAAGCTCAACGGCATCATCCTCGACCTGCGCAACAACCCGGGCGGCGTGCTGCAAGCCGCGGTGGAGGTGGTCGACCACTTCATCACCAAGGGCCTGATCGTCTACACCAAGGGCCGCATCGCCAACTCCGAGCTGCGCTTCTCCGCCACCGGCAAGGACGAAAGCGAAGCCGTGCCGATGGTGGTGCTGATCAACGGCGGCAGCGCCTCGGCTTCGGAGATCGTCGCCGGTGCCCTGCAGGATCAGAAGCGCGCAGTACTGATGGGCACTACCAGCTTCGGCAAGGGCTCGGTGCAGACCGTGCTGCCGCTGAACAACGACCGGGCGCTGAAGATCACCACCGCGCTGTACTTCACCCCCAACGGCCGCTCGATTCAGGCCCAGGGCATCGTTCCGGACATCGAAGTGCGCCGCGCCAAGATCACCAGCGAATCCCAGGACGGCGAGTACTTCAAGGAAGCCGACCTGCAGGGTCACCTGGGCAATGGCAACGGCGGCGCCGACAAGCCCAGTGGTGCAGCGAGCAAGGCCAAGCCAATGCCGCAGGACGACGACTACCAGTTGGCCCAGGCCCTGAGCCTGCTCAAGGGGCTGAGCATCACCCGCGGCAAATGATTGAACCCTTCGCCGGCAAGCCGGCTCCTACAGGAGCCGGCTTGCGTAGGAGCTGGCTCGCCAGCCAAGCGCCCGCCAGGGTGCCCATTCCCCTAAAGGCCTGATCCCGATCCCCATGATTTCCCGCTGCTCACTGCTGTTGCGCTCGCTCCAGGCCCCGCTGCTCACCCTGCTGTGCCTCTTGCCCCTCGCGACCCAAGCCGCCGAACCCACAGCCGTTGCGCCCAAGGCCTACCTGAGCCTGATCATCGACGACCTCGGCCAGAACCTGCCCCGGGACCGCCGCGTACTGGCCCTGCCCGGCCCGGTCACCACGGCGATCATGCCCGACACGCCCCACGCTGCCGAATTCGCTCGCGAGGCCCATCGCGCCGGCAAGATCGTCATCCTGCACATGCCCATGGACCCGGCCACCGGGCCGTTTGCCTGGCACCCCGAGTTGCCCATCGAAGAGCTGCAAAAACGCCTGGAAGCCGCCTTCCAGGCCGTGCCCTACACCAGCGGCATCAACAATCACATGGGCAGCCGCATGACCGCCCAGCCCCAGGCCATGGCCTGGCTGATGGGCGACTTGCAGCGGCGACACAAATTCTTCGTCGACAGCCGCACCAGCGCCCAGACGGTGGCCGCCGCCGAAGCGCAGAAGATCGGCCTGGCCAGTGTTTCCCGGGATGTGTTCCTGGATGACGAACGTACCGAAGCGGCGATCAGCCAACAGTTGCAGACCGCGATCAAACTGGCGCGCAAACAGGGTTCGGCGGTGATGATCGGCCACCCTTATCCACAGACCCTGGCAGTGCTCGAACGTGAGCTGCCCAGGCTCAAGGCCCAGGGCATCGAGTGGATCGATATCAAGTCGATGATCAGCCTGCGCAGTAACAAGGCCATGGCCGGGCATGGCAAGAACGGGGTTTATCGCTAGAGGCCTTCGCCACAGGAGCTGGCTTGCCAGCGAAGCGCCTACAGGTAACGCCCCATGATCTCCTCCACCAGCCCCTCTTGGCGCATCTGGTCCAGGGCCGCCTGGAGCTTGGCCACCACCTCATCGGAGACGTCCTTGTTCAGGGCCAGGTATAGCTCGGCGCTGTTGAAGCGCAGCACGGTCTTGAGGCCGCTGATGCCCTCCTGCTTGGCCAGGTAGCGCCCGGCCGGGTCGCCGGTGGCCCAGAGGTCGATCTGCCCCGCCACCAGCTTCCTGGCGTTGTCCTGGTCACGCAGTACCACTTGGGGCGCCAGGCCTTGCTTGGTCAGGGTCTCGGCAATGGCATCGCCCTTGTAGGCGCCGATCTTGTACTTGCGCGCCTGCTCCAGGGATTCGAGGCTGATGGTGCTGCCGGCCTTGGCCAGCATGATCCAGTCATCCGGGCCGATGGGGCCGACCCACTTGAAGAGCGGCTCGCGGTCCGGCAGGCGCGCCATGACGAACACACCATAGCCCGGCTGCTCCAGCGCCATCTTGTAGATACGCTCCCAGGGGAAACGCAGGGTCAGGCTGTAATTGATTCCGGCGCGCTTGAACATTTCACGGACGATATCCACGGCGATGCCGTCGATATTCTCGCCCTGGGCGAAGTTCTTGCCGTTCTTGGCCATGTTGTAGGGAGGGAAGTTTTCCGTCAGCAACACCAGGGAGGTGTCGGCGGGTTCATCAGCGCGGGCGAGGCCGCAAAGAACAAGCGAAGCGCTGGCGACAACCACTAGAAGACGTTTGAACATGACGGGCTACCGGAATCCATGGCGTGCTCAAGAGTGCCGTGAGCACGCCATGCTGTCCAGTGGCTACCGCACAACAATCCCGCGCTGAGCCATATAGGCCTTGGCCTCGGGAACCGTGTATTCGCCGAAGTGGAAAATGCTCGCCGCCAGCACTGCGCTGGCATGGCCTTCGATGATGCCGTCGGCCAGGTGCTGGAGGTTGCCGACGCCACCGGACGCGATCACCGGAATCCCCAGCGCATCGCTGATGGCCCGGGTCACGCCCAGGTCGAAGCCGTTTTTCATGCCGTCCTGATCCATGCTGGTGAGCAGGATCTCGCCGGCACCCAGGCCTTCCATCTTCTTCGCCCACTCCACCGCGTCCAGCCCGGTGGGCTTGCGCCCGCCATGGGTGAAGATCTCCCAGCGCGGGGTTTCACCCGGGCCGGAGACTTTCTTCGCGTCAATGGCGACCACGATGCACTGGGAGCCGAAGTGCTGCGCCGCTTCGCCGACGAACTCGGGATTGAACACTGCTGCGGTGTTGATCGAAACCTTGTCCGCACCGGCATTGAGCAGGTTGCGGATGTCCTGCACGGTGCGCACGCCACCGCCCACGGTCAGCGGGATGAACACCTGGCTGGCCATGCGCTCGACGGTATGGAGGGTGGTATCACGCCCATCGACGCTGGCGGTGATGTCGAGGAAGGTGATCTCGTCGGCGCCCTGCTCGTCGTAGCGACGGGCGATTTCCACCGGGTCACCGGCGTCGCGGATGTTCTCGAACTTGACGCCCTTGACCACCCGGCCGTTGTCCACGTCCAGGCAAGGGATGATGCGTTTGGCCAGTGCCATGGCGAATCCTCAGCCTTGGTACGAATCGCAGAAAGCCTGGGCTTCTGCGACATCGAGGGTGCCTTCATAGATCGCGCGGCCAGTGATGGCGCCGATGATTCCTGGCGCCTTGGCGTCCAGCAGGGCCTTGATGTCGCCCAGGTTGTGGATACCGCCGGAAGCGATCACCGGGATCCGGGTAGCGGCCGCCAAGGCTGCGGTGAACGGCACGTTGCAGCCCTGCATCATGCCGTCTTTGGCGATGTCGGTATAAACGATGGCGGACACGCCGTCGGCTTCGAAGCGCTTGGCCAGGTCGATGACCTGCACGCTGCTGACTTCAGCCCAGCCGTCGGTGGCGACGAAACCGTCCTTGGCGTCCAGGCCGACAATCACCTTGCCGGGGAACGCGCGACAGGCCTCGGCGACGAACTCCGGCTCCTTGACCGCCTTGGTGCCGATGATCACGTAGCTCACGCCAGCCTTGACGTAGTGCTCGATGGTTTCCAGGGAACGGATGCCGCCGCCGATCTGGATCGGCAGGTTCGGGTAGCGCTTGGCGATTGCGGTGACCACCTCGCCGTTGACCGGCTGGCCTTCGAAGGCACCGTTCAGGTCCACCAGATGCAAGCGCCGGCAACCCCCTTCAACCCATTTGGCGGCCATGCTCACCGGGTCATCGGAGAACACCGTGGAGTCTTCCATGCGGCCTTGGCGCAGACGCACACAGGCGCCGTCCTTGAGATCGATAGCGGGAATAATCAGCATCTGGCAAACCTTCAAGTTCGATTGTTCAGCTTCACTCGGAAATCAGTTTTTCTCGAGCGCCCACAGGTCGCTTTCGATGCTTTCGAACCTCTCCTTGAGGTGCGCCTGCACATCGAAAATCGCCCGGTTGTAATAGTGCGGAGCAATTTCGCGGGTAAACAGTTCAAGAACCTCCGCCGCTTCGAACGAGCCCAGCTCGAGCTCGAACCGATCCTCCAGGAAACGCTTGATCTTGTGCGTCGCCTCGCTCTCCTGTTCGGCAGTGAGGCTCAGGATCGGCGGCTTGGGTTTCTTGATCGCCATTTACCAGCGACCGTCCCAGGCGGCGAAATTCTGCAACAGCTGCAGGCCGTGGGTATGGCTTTTCTCCGGGTGGAACTGCACGGCGAAACGCGAGCCGTCGGCCAGCGCCGCGGCGAAATCCACGCCATAGTGACCGCTGCCCACCACCTGCCGCGCGTTACCGGCATTGATGTAGTAGCTGTGCACGAAGTAGAAGCGCGCCAGGTCCGCAATGTTGTGCCATAGCGGGTGGTCCACCGCCTGCTTCACTTCGTTCCAGCCCATGTGCGGCACCTTCAGGTGCTCGCCATCCTCGATCAGGCCCTTGCCGAAGAACTTCACCTGGCCGGGAAACAGGCCGATGCAGTCCACGCCTTCGTTCTCTTCACTGTGGTCGAGCAGCGCCTGCATGCCCACGCAGATACCGAGGAACGGACGGTCCTGGCTGACCTCGCGCACCAGGGCATCGAAGCCCAGGCGGCGGATCTCGGCCATGCAGTCACGGATCGCGCCCACTCCGGGGAACACCACCCGGTCGGCTTCGCGAATCACGCTGGCATCGCTGGTGATCAGCACCTTGCCGGCGCCCACGTGCTCCAGGGCCTTGGCCACCGAGTGCAGGTTGCCCATGCCGTAGTCGATGACGGCGACGGTCTGCATTACAGCACGCCCTTGGTCGACGGCATCTGGCCGGCCATGCGCTCGTCCAGCTCCACCGCCATGCGCAGCGCGCGGCCGAAGGCCTTGAACACGGTCTCGATCTGGTGGTGCGTGTTGGTGCCGCGCAGGGTGTCGATGTGCAGGGTCACGTTGGCGTGGTTGACGAAGCCCTGGAAGAACTCCTGGAACAGGTCGACATCGAAACCACCGACGGTGGCGCGGGTGAACGGTACATGCATCTGCAGGCCAGGGCGGCCGGAGAAGTCGATCACCACGCGGGACAGGGCTTCATCCAGCGGCACATAGGCATGGCCGTAGCGACGGATGCCTTTCTTGTCGCCGATGGCCTTGCTGAATGCCTGGCCGAGGGTGATACCGACATCCTCCACGGTGTGGTGGTCGTCGATATGCAGGTCGCCCTTGCTTTCGATGTCCAGGTCGATCAGCCCGTGCCGGGCGATCTGGTCCAGCATGTGCTCAAGGAAGGGCACGCCGATATCGAATCGGGCCTTTCCGGTGCCATCCAGGTTGATCGAGGCTTTGATCTGGGTTTCCAGAGTGTCGCGCTCGACAGATGCCTTACGTTCGGCCATCACCAGCTCCGCAAAATCATTGGGCGAAAAAGGCGAATAGTATAGGCCCCACGGCGGCTAAACAGAAACACGATGGACAATATCCTGACGGGCGCCAGCCAATGGCTGCGGGGCTGTACCTGTCATGACAACTGTAGAAACTGACTTGCTGGTGAAGGTGCCAGGCCTACAAGACCGAGGCACCTTGTGCACCGGCAAGCCGGCTCCTGAGCAGGAGCGGGCTTGCCGGCGAAGCCATCAATGGAACAGCACCGCCGTCTTCTGCAAGGTCACCCACACACCCCAGGCCAGGGGAATGCCCACCACCAGCCAGGCAGCGATCACCACCGGCAGACTGGCGGACGAAGCTTTCCACTCCAGCACGACACTGCTGTCAGCGCCCTTGTCATGACCCAGGGCCTGCTCGGCCGCCAGTTGCTCATCGGTCATGAAGTACTTGTCGGCCACCGGGCGCACCAGCAGGTTGCACAAAAAGCCCAGCACCAGCAGGCCGGCGAGGATGTACAGGGTGATGTCGTAAGCCGCAGCGCGCTCGACGCCGATGCTCAGCTGGTACTCGCGCAGGTAGTTCACCAGCACCGGGCCCAGCACGCCCGCCGCGGCCCAGGCGGTCAGCAGGCGACCGTGGATAGCGCCCACCATCTGGGTGCCGAACAGGTCCGCCAGGTAGGCCGGCACCGTGGCGAAACCGCCGCCGTACATCGACAGGATGATGCAGAACGCCGCCACGAACAGGGCGATATTGCCCAGGTGGCCGAGGTTCGGGATCAGCGCATAAAGGGCAAAGCCCAGGGCAAAGAACACGAAATAGGTGTTCTTGCGGCCCAGGTAGTCGGAGAACGACGCCCAGAAGAACCGCCCGCCGATGTTGAACAGGCTCAGCAAACCGGTGAAGCCGGCGGCAATCGCGGCAATCTGCGCCAGTTGCCCGGCGTCCAGCTGGCTGAAGGTCAGGCCATTGCCCAGCAGCTTGCCGGCAAACACTTCCTGCAGCAGGGGCGAGGCCATGCCGAGGATGCCGATACCGGCCGAAACGTTGAGGCACAGCACCAGCCACACCAGGCGGAACTGCGGGGTCTTCCAGGCCACGTTCACGTGCACGTGGCGGTGGGTGATCATCGCATTGGCGGCTTTCTTCGCCGGTGCGGTCCAGCCCTCAGGCTTCCAGCCGGTAGGCGGAACCCGGTAGGCCAGGGCGCCACCGATCATGAACACGAAGTAGATGGCCGCCATCACCAGGAAGCTCTGCCACACGCCAACGCTGGTCGGCGTTGCAAAGTGGCCCATCAGGGCCGCCGCCAGGGGCGCACCGACCATGGCGCCGCCGCCAAAGCCCATGATCGCCATGCCGGTGGCCATGCCGCGCTTGTCCGGGAACCACTTGATCAGGGTCGACACCGGGGAGATATAGCCCAGGCCCAGGCCGATACCGCCGATGACCCCGGAGCCTATCCACATCAGCCAGATCTGGTGGGTGTAGATCCCCAGCGCCGAGATCAGCAGGCCGCCGCACCAGCACAGTGCCGAAACCACACCGGCCTTGCGCGGGCCGGCATGTTCCAGCCAGCCGCCCCAGATCGCCGCCGAGCACCCCAGGAAGATGAAGAACAGCGTGTAGATCCAGCCGAGCATGGAGATCGGCCAGTCACACTGGGACGAAAAGATCTGCGCGATGAAGCCCATGCCGGGCTCGCAAGCCACGGGCGCACTGACGCCCAGGGCCTTGGACAGCGGCAGCCAGAACACCGAAAAGCCATAGGCCATGCCGATGCACAGGTGGATGGCCAGAGCGGCCGGTGGAACCAGCCAGCGGTTGAAACCGGGCTTGGCGATGATGCGTTCTTTGGACAAGAACGCTGGCTGAGCGGACGGACTGGCCGCCGCGTTGCTAGTGCTCATGGATGTTTCCCCCAATTATTAGAATTGTTCATCGGCCACTCTTCTGCGACGACCTTGGCACACCGGCGCGGTCGTTTTATTGAGTAAAGCTCCATTTGGGCAGACGCGACATTAAGTCGCACAAGGGCGGACGAACCGCGAGAGGTTACCATTTGCGACAAACTAAAAAACCAAACTGACATCACCTTTTTTCCCGCAGCTGCTTTGCCCACAGGCCAGGCCGCTGGCCAAAAAAAACCGCTACAACGAAAAAACCTCTAACTGCAATGGGTGACCAGTCGTCAGGTTCAGAGCGCTATACTCCCCCGCTAAATTTTGAATTCGACATACAAGGACTCGCCCATGAAAGCGTTCGGCAAAATCCTGGGTCTGGTAATTCTCGGGCTGTTGCTGATCATCGTGGCTCTGGGCTTCGCCCTGACCCACCTGTTTGATCCCAACGACTACAAAGACGAGATTCGCCAGATTGCCCGCGACAAGGCCCACATCGAGCTGACGCTCAATGGCGACATCGGCTGGAGCCTGTTCCCCTGGCTGGGCCTGGAACTGCACGATGCCGGCGTCGCCACCCTGGCCAACCCGACCCAACCTTTCGCCGACCTGCAGATGCTCGGCCTGTCGGTCCGGGTGTTGCCGCTGCTGCGCCGCGAAGTGCAGATGAGCGATGTGCGTGTCGAAGGCCTGAACCTGCGCCTGACCCGCAACAAGGACGGCCACGGCAACTGGCAGGACATTGGCAAGGCCGCACCGACCGACAAGCAGGCCGAGACTCCGGCCGCCAGCACCGGCGAAGCCAGCCAACCACCAGCCGGCGCGGACAAACCCGCGCAGCCGATCCGCCTGGACATCGACAGCCTGACCGTGAACAACGCCCGGGTTGAGTACAACGATGAACAGACCGACAAGCAGTTCACCGCCGAAAGCATCCAGCTGAGTACCGGGCCGATTCACGAAGCCACCAACACCCCGGTCAAGCTCACGGCCTTCCTCGCCAGCAGCCAACCCGCAGTGCGCGTGCGCACCGAACTCAATGGCGAACTGCGCTTCGACCGCGCCCTGAAGCGCTACCAGTTCGAAGACATGCGCCTGTCCGGCGAAGCCGCCGGCGACCCGTTGCAAGGCAAGACCCTGACCTTCGCAGCCCAGGGCCAGCTGCTGCTGGACCAGGCCGCCAACGTTGCCCAGTGGACCGGCCTGAAGGTCTCCCTCAATCAGTTGCGCGCCCTGGGTGAGCTCAAGGTCAACGACCTGGACAAGACCCCGCAGATCAGCGGCGGCATCTCCATTGCCCAGTTCGACCTGGCGAGATTCGTCGACAGCATCGGCCAGACCCTGCCCGCCATGGGTGAAGGCAGCCTGAGCAAGGTCGAGCTGGTCAGCCGCCTGCAAGGCACGCCCACCAGCCTGGCACTGGAAGACCTGAACCTGAAGCTCGACGACAGCACCTTCAGCGGCCGTCTGGCCATCGAGGACTTCGACAGGCAATCCCTGCGCGCCCAGCTCAAGGCCGACACCTTCAATGTCGACCGCTACCTGCCGCCCAAGTCCGCCGAAGCCAACAGCGCGGCATCGGCACGCAAGGCCGAAGTGCAGAGCAGCGAAGCCGATGCCATGGCCGGAGCCGGCAGCACCCCGCTGCCCAACGCACCGACCAAGGGCGCCTGGAGCACTGACCGCCTGCTGCCGGTGGAGCGCCTGAGCAAACTCGACGTCGATGCCGACCTGAACTTCGGCCAACTGACCCTGGACAAGCTGCCGATCCAGAATGCCGCACTCAAGGCCTCCGGCCAGGGTGGCCTGCTCAAGCTTTCCAGCCTGCGCGGCGAGCTGTACAACGGCAGCTTCGATGCCAGCGGCAACCTCGATGTGCGCCAGAGCACACCGCAGTTGAGCTTGCAGACCAAGATCAACCGGGTGCCGGTGGAACGCATCCTCGAAAGCCAGGGCCAGAATCCTCCGGTCAAGGGCCTGGTGACCCTGAACAGCAACCTCAGCGGCAGCGGCAACAGCCAGAAGGCGCTGATCGACAGCCTCAACGGCACCCTCAGCTTCGTCATCAACAACGGCGTGCTGCTCAACGCCAATATCGAACAGCAGCTGTGCCAGGGCATCGCCGTGCTCAACCGCAAGAACCTCAGCAGCACGCCACGGGGCAAGGACACGCCCTTCCAGGAGCTCAAGGGCAACCTGACGCTGCGCAATGGCGTGGCCAGCAACCCGGACCTGAAAGTGCGCATCCCCGGCATGACGGTGAACGGCAACGGCGACATCGACCTGCGAGTGCTGGGCATGGACTACCGGGTCGGCATCATTGTCGAAGGCGACCTGCGGGATAACCCGGACCCGGCCTGCCAGGTGGGTGAGCGCTTTACCGGCATCGAGCTGCCGTTGCGCTGTCGCGGCCCGCTGGAGCTGGGGGCCAAGGCCTGCCGCCTGGACAAGGACGGCCTGGGCCAGGTAGCGGCCAAGCTGGCCGGTGACCGCCTGCAGCAAAAGATCGACGAGAAACTGGGGGACAAGGTCAGCCCGGAACTGAAGAACGCGCTCAAGGGGCTGTTCAAGCGATGAGAGCCGAGGCGTTTTCAACGGCGGTGCTGGACTGGTACGACCGCCACGGCCGCCATGACCTGCCCTGGCAGCAGGACATCAACCCGTATCGGGTGTGGGTCTCGGAGATCATGCTGCAACAGACCCAGGTCAGCACCGTGCTCAACTACTTCGACCGCTTCATGGCCTCGCTGCCCACGGTGCAGGCCCTGGCCGAAGCCCCGGAAGACGAAGTGCTGCACCTGTGGACCGGCCTGGGCTACTACACCCGGGCGCGCAACCTGCAGAAGACCGCGAAGATCGTCATGGCCGAGTACGGCGGCGAGTTCCCCCGGGACGTGGAAAAGCTCACCGAACTGCCGGGCATCGGCCTGTCCACCGCCGGCGCCATCGCCAGCATCAGCATGGGCCTGCGGGCGCCGATCCTCGACGGCAACGTCAAGCGGGTGCTGGCGCGCTTCACGGCCCAGGAGGGCTACCCCGGGGAGCCCAAGGTGGCCAGGCAGTTGTGGGCCGCCGCCGAGCGCTTCACCCCCCATAGCCGGGTCAACCACTACACCCAGGCGATGATGGACCTGGGGGCGACGCTCTGTACCCGGAGCAAGCCCAGCTGCCTGTTGTGCCCCCTGGAGCGCGGCTGCGAAGCCCACATGCTCGGCCTGGAAACCCGCTACCCGATCCCCAAGCCACGCAAGGAAGTGCCTCAGAAGCGCACCCTGATGCCGATGCTGGCCAACCGCGAAGGCGCCATCCTGCTTTACCGGCGGCCCTCCAGCGGCCTCTGGGGCGGGTTGTGGAGCCTGCCGGAGCTGGATGGCCTGGACGACATCCAGCACCTGGCCCTGCAGCACTCCCTGGAACTGGGCCAGCAACAGCAGATGCCCGGGCTGGTGCACACCTTCAGCCACTTCCAGCTGGCCATCGAACCCTGGCTGATCCGGGTCGAAGAGTCGGCCCTGCACGTCGCCGAGGCCGACTGGCTCTGGTATAACCTCGCCACCCCGCCGCGCCTGGGCCTTGCCGCCCCGGTGAAAACGCTGCTCAAACGCGCGGCCGAAGTCTTGAATGCAGGAGAGTCGTCATGACCCGCACCGTAATGTGCCGCAAGTACCAGGAAGAACTGCCGGGCCTGGAGCGCCCTCCCTACCCGGGGGCCAAGGGCCAGGATATTTTCGATCACGTCTCGGCCAAGGCCTGGGCTGACTGGCAGAAACACCAGACCCTGCTGATCAACGAAAAGCGCCTGAACATGATGAATGCCGAAGACCGCAAATATCTGCAGGGCGAGATGGACAAATTTTTCTCCGGCGAGGAATACGCCAAGGCCGACGGCTACGTGCCACCGGCTGAGTAAAGCTGTTGAAAATCGGGGGTGGAACGTAAGCGACGGTAATAATTAAACATTTTTTTCAAAACTTGCTTGACGCCCCCCTGAAAAACCCGTTTAATGCGCCCCGTTGCCCAGATAGCTCAGTCGGTAGAGCAGGGGATTGAAAATCCCCGTGTCGGCGGTTCGATTCCGTCTCTGGGCACCACCTTCAGCTTTCAGGTGGTGTTTACATCACGTGAAAGCAATCAGAAAACCCGCCTAGTGCGGGTTTTTTGTTGCCTGAGATTTGGCCCATCCCTCCCCCTGCGCGATACCTCCGCTTTCTTTCCTGCACAACCAAGCCCCCTGCGCGACCATCACGCCGCCAACACAGCGCATCTCGCCTCAGCTTTTCTCAAGCGTTCACTTAAATGAAGAACCATCTTGAGATAATCATCTTTTGATATTCGACCAAAACCCCTATAGAACAGGGCCTACAGCAAAAAAATCATAGATGTTTTTTTCGGCTTTCGAGATGTTTGCACAATGCCTGCATTCTTCCATCACGATCTTGAGCTGCTAAACCCGTCCTTCGACTCCAATCTGGTGGACGTGCTCAGCGAGCTTGAGCACCTTCGGCGCTTGCGACTGGAAGGCGATACGCCTCCTGCGGTCTTCTATCAGCTGAAAACGATCTTCCACATCCTGGAAAGCCTGGGTTCGGCGCGCATCGAAGGCAACCACACAACACTTGCCGACTACATCGAGAGCAAGGTTGAAGGCACAGCCGAGGACACCGATCAGCTACGCGAAGTGGCGAACATCGAAAAAGCCTTGGACTACATCGAGCAAACCATTCGCCCGGGAACACCGATTACCGAGCTCACCATCAGAGAGCTGCACGCGATGACCGTCCAGGACCTGGAGCGAGAGGGCGATAGGACGCCTGGAGCTTATCGCCAGGGCGCAGTGCAGATCGCTCAGGCCACCCACCTACCTCCTGATGCCCTGATGGTGCCCAGCTACATGCAAGAGCTGGTGGAGTTCGTCAATCGGGAGGACCTGCCCAAATACGACTTGATGAAAGTGGCCTTGACCCATCACCGGTTTGGCTGGATTCACCCCTTTGGCAACGGCAATGGTCGCGTGGTGCGCCTCCTGACTTACGCACAGCTGATGAAATATGGCTTCAACGTCGATACGGGTGGCCGCGTACTCAACCCTACCGCTGTTTTTTTCAATGATCGGGAACGCTACTACGCCATGCTCGCCACCGCGGACCAAGGAACCAAGGCCGGGCTGGAGACCTGGTGTACCTATGCTCTAGAGGGCATTAGGGACGATCTGGAAAAGGTCAACCGCCTCACCGACTATCGCTACCTGACCCGGTACATCCTGGCTCCCGCCATTACCTTTGCTCGGGATCGACAATGGATCACTGCTGCGGAAGAAACGGTACTGACCACGGCGATCAAGTCAGGTGTTGTTAAATCGAGCGATATCGCCCAGGCGCTGCCCAAGCTGACTGCCGGGCAAAGGACCTATCAAATAAAGAAACTGGTGGACCAGGGCATGCTGTTACCCATCAGCACCAACGCCCGGCAGTACACCATCGGTTTCTCCAACAGCTACCTCATCAGAGGAACGATCAAGGCGCTTCGAGAGCAAGGGTTCATACCAGCACCGCTTGAGGCGCCGTGACACTCTCTCGGGCTCTCCAAGGGCGCCCAGAGTCAAACCAACCCTGGCCGCACTGGCGCACCGCCTGCGCCGATCAGAAGGCCTTATCCGCCCGCTCCATCGCCTGCCCTTGGGCCACATCAAGCAAGGCCACGCCATCACCGAGCAGCAGCGAGGCGATGTCGGCGATCTGGAACAGGTCGCTGGAGTCAGCCGTTTGCGCGGTCATGCAGGACAGGCTGTTCATCAGTTTGTGAAGGGCGCGTATGCACTGATCGGCGCAGGCCAGAAGATCGAACAGCGGAGCACGGAGGTAGGAAACGGTCACAAGATCCGGCCACGCCGAAGCGTGCCCGCGTACAGCTGCCATAACGCATAGACAGCAAACAACACCCAAAGCGCTGGATGCTTCTTATGATCAGGTTCCTACGCCCGGCCGCTGATTTGGCAGCGACCCGCAAAAACCCTGAATTACTCGATTCAGGGTTTTTCATGCGCGCAATTGGCCGTTACCCAGGCTCAGCACCGGGCAACATTCCAGCCCTCTCTCAGTAACCGTTATTCCAGTGGATGTTGAGATCGCGCATAGCCGCCACTTTCATATCGACCATGCTCTGCTGTTCCAGCCCTTTGCGGGTGGTGATGACCTGGTATCTGCCGGCCGGCAACTGCACAAAGACGATCGGGCCCACTCCGCTCAGGCTCAACAGCTGATGCCCTTGCGGGTTCTGGATCAGCACATCGACATCCGAGGTGTATTCATTCCCTGAGCCGACGGAAAAGGTCATGTGCAGGTTGTAACCCTTGGCCTGCTGAATGGCCCGCGACTCGTCCAGGCCGATGCCGCCGCTGACATAGGAAATGCCGTTCTGTTGCAGCGGCTCCAATTGCACGCCAGCCGGGTCGATCGGCTCATTGCTGGTGGAGGCGGAGCGCACGCTCACTGGTGCGGCCAATAGCAGCACCGCGATAACACCTGACAGGACACTCATAGAAAAGGACTTCATGATGACCACTCCCGGGTTCGTCTCGAACCACTGAATGGGACGCCACCGTCAGGCCTCTGGCCCCGGGACGGCAGCGCCCGGGTCTCCCCTGCTTCATCTTGAATGGCCAAGCCATGTCTCAGGCCAGAAGCCGAATGAAAACCCTCGCTCGCCTTGTGCAACCAGGCTCGCCCATAGCTCCTGCTATTGAGTGTAAAACCTGACACAGGGCGGTTTAGATCGATTCGGCGTGAGGCCTTTAACCAAAGGTACCTAGGCTAGGGGACCAGCCCCTCGGCTCGGAGCCTGCGCCGCCTGCCAATGCTTCATCTCCTCGGCGATGAAGTGCTGCACCAGATCGCTGTACATCTTCTCGATGGCATCCGGGTTCAGGCCTTCGGCCGCGGCCCAGTCGCGACGGGTGGCCAGCATGGCTTTGAAACGCTCCTCGGCGCGCACGGTAGCCGCCGAGGTCTTGAATTTCGATGCCGCCAGTACGTACTTGAAGCGCGCGCCGAGCAGGGCGATGACCGCTCGATCCAGGGCATCGATTTCCCGGCGGATATCATCCATGCCCTGGCATTGTTCCGGGCTCATCTGGTTCTTCACTTCCATGCTCAAGGCTCCATCGACGAATAGGGGTACCCGGGCTCGACCGGGCCCGGATTATTCCCATGGGCCCGCCTGGGAGTAAAGTTGCAGGCATCCGCCCATCCGGGCGCAAAGGAACTGCTCTCGTGAACCAGAAGCGAACCCGAGTCCGCCTGCCCCACCCCCAGCCCGGCAAGACCCGCAGCGGGGCCTGGTTTTTTTTGCTGATCGGCAGCGTGCTGCTGGCACTGACTGCGCTGCTGGGCTGGACCCTGGTAAGCGCGCTGCTGGACGGACAGATCGTCACCAGCAACCGTGCCGGGCCGAAGCTCGCCTACAGCCAGGCGTTGCAGCCCACCCAGTTCTATATCGAGCTGCTCTGGCAGGGCACCAGCACCCTGTTGCTGGGTGCCCTGGCAGTTGCCGCGCTGTGGATCGCCCGGGTATTAATGGGCGCACAAAAAAATCGTCGCTGAACGCCAGGGGTCGCTCCGGCCCGTTACAGCCGCCAAGGAACAACCGCCCATGTCCCTGCTGTCCTCGCCCGACCTGCCTGCCGCCCGCCCCGCCACTGCCGAGCCGGCGCCCGGCCCCAGTGAACGCTTCAGCGAAGTGGCGGCGGACGGTTTCCGTCTTGGCGGCTTCAGCTGGCGCCACGCGCAAGCCGATCCGGCGCGCGCAGTGGTGATCATCAACGCCGCGACCTCGGTGCGCTGCCGCTATTACTTTCGCTTCGCCGACTACCTGTTCGCCAACGGCTTCGACGTGATGACCTACGACTACCGCGGCATCGGCGAGTCGCGCCCGGCCTCGCTCAAGGGGCTCAAGGCATCCTGGTCGGATTGGGGCGCGCTGGATTTCGAAGCCATGCTGCAACGCGCCCGGCGCGAGTTTCCCGGGCAACCGATCGACGTGGTGGGCCACAGTTTCGGCGGCTGCGCCCTGGGCCTGGCGGCCTCCGCCGGGGTGATCCGCCGCGCGGCCACCATGGGCGCGCAGTTCGCCTACTGGCGCGACTACGTGCCCGCCCAGCGCTGGCGCATGCTGGGCAAGTGGCATGTGCTGATGCCCCTGCTGACCCGCCTGTACGGCTACTTCCCCGGCAAGCGCCTGGGCTGGATGGAAGACACCCCCGCCGGGGTGGTCCGCGACTGGGCCACCCCGCACCCACGCTACGAAGGCCGCCCCAGCGGCCGCAGGCTGGCCGCAGAGCGCAGTGGGCAGCCCTTCGCCCAGGTTAGCGCTCCGATCCTCGCCATCAGCGTCAGCGACGACCCCTTTGGCACCGTGGCAGCCATCGAGCGGCTACTGAGCTACTTCGACAACAGCACGCGCACCCATTGGCGCATTCGCCCCGAGGACATCGGTGAGGTCGAGATCGGCCACTTCGCCTTCTTCCACAGCCGCTTCGAAAGCCGGCTCTGGCCGCTGCTGCTGCACTGGCTGCAGCACGCAAGCCCGGCCCCGAACAGCCCGGGGCAAGAGCTGACGCCGGGGCGCTGATCAGGCAAAGGCGTTGATGAACCAGGTGATCAGCGGGATCGCCACGATGTCGATCAATACCGCACCGCACAGCGGCACGATGATGAAGGCCTTGTAGGAAAAGACCTTGTAGTGATCACAGATCGCGCCCATGTTGGCCACCGCATTGGGCGTGGCCCCCAGGCCGTGGCCCATGAAGCCGGCACACAACACCGCCGCGTCGTAGTTGCCGCCAAACAGGCGGAACAGCAGGAACACGCACAGCAGCACCATCACCAGCACCTGCACCACCAGGATCACCAGCAGCGGCAGGCCGAGCTGTTCCAGTTCCCAGAACTTCAGGCTCATCATGGCCATGGTCAGGAACACCCCCAGGCATACGTCGCCCAGGGTGCTCACGGCGCTGTCGGGGATGTCGATGATCCGCGCCCGGTCATTGAGATTGCGCAGGATGATCGCCACGAACATCGCCCCCACGTAGCTTGGCAGGACGATGCCCAGGTGCTCGTTCAGCGCGCTGCCGATCCAGAAACCCAGCACCATGATCAGCAGAATGCAGGTCAGCAGGCGCAGCAGGGTCGGCGCATCCAAAGGCGCCACCGAACCCTGGGCAGCGCTTTCCAGGTGCTGCAGGGTACTGACCTGATCGGCCTGGATCTGCAGGCGGTTGCGCTCGATCAGCCAGCGCGCCAGCGGGCTGCCCAGCAAGCCGCCGGCAACCATGCCGAAGGTGGCCGAGGCCAGGGCCGCCGTGGTGGCCCCCACCGCCCCGAGGTTTTCCGCGATCGGGCCAAAGGCCGCCGCCGCGCCAAAGCCACCCTCCAGGGACACCGCACCGGCCATGATGCCCAGCAGCGGGTCGATGCCCAGCGCCTTGGCGGCACCGACCCCCACCAGGTTCTGCAGCAGCGCCAGGGACCAGCAGGCCCCCAGGTAGACGAACAGGATCTTGCCGCCACGACGCAGCAGGCCGAGGCTGCCCCCCAGGCCCACGGTGGTAAAGAACGCCACCATCAAGGGCGTCTGGATCGCGGTGTCGAGCTTGATCGCCAGCAGTTGCTGATCGCGCAGCAGCCAGACGATCAGGGCAAAGCCGAAACCGCCGATCACCGGCGCCGGGACACAGAGCTGGGTCAGCCAGCGGCTGCATTTCTTCAGCTGGGCTCCCACCCCCAGCAGGATCAGGGCCAGCGCCAGGGTGGTCAGCGCGTCCAATTCAAAAGTCGGCATGGCAAACATCTCTTCTTGTCATTGTGGTGTTGCGCGGCGAGGGGCATGCCCCTCAGTGAATCAGGCTGGCCAGCAGACGCGCGGCCACGCGGGCGGTGCGCTGGTCCTGGTCGAGCCCGGGATTGAGTTCGGCAATGTCGGCCACGCGCAATTTGCCGCTGGCCCGAGCACGGCGTACCAGGTGCTCGACCACCTGCACATCCACCCCATAGGCCGAGGGCGCGCTGACGCCGGGAGCCTGGCTGGCCGGCAGCACATCCAGGCACAGGGTCATGTAGAGCACGTCGATACCGTCGAGAAAAGTGTCCAGGCAGGCCTCGACTGCCGGCAGG
>NZ_VYKE01000258.1:0-4294 GCF_032424515.1 Pseudomonas sp. JV245A | reverse complement strand
ACGAGGCATCCCGATGTTAATCACCCATCCTCCCAAAAGCCATCTATTTGGCGGCTCTTTATCAGTAAGCGATAGGATGAGGAACGGGATCACAAGACTGGTCGCGTAAAATATTGCGAAAGTGAGTGCCCTGAGAGAGGCGCCAGACTCCAATGCTGGCCATAGCCGTCTAAAGCGCAAGCTCCAATGCTCAATGGATCGGTCGAAACCAGACCCGCGAACATCGACTGTCTGCTTTTGGTCACTTGCGGCCTCTTGCGATAGGCAGAAAAGGCTAGAAGCGGACGTTAGAGTCACATGAGCAATGCTTGGGGAAACAAACAATCCAAGTCGGTAAGCGACTTGGACTGTTGATTGACTACTCTACAACAATTATCGGGTGGCCACGATCACGTGGGCTCCCAGGGAAGCTTGAATAACACACTTTATTACCCCGGCTTGCTGAGGACCGTAGGCCGTAAACACTTTCTTGGCTAAAAAAAGTCGTTCCTCCATCTTCGCCATCAATGAATCCACTGTAACCGTTCTGAATTAAATTTCCGACACTTCCTACTTTTCTTTCAACACCGATAAAGCACAGCTCGGAAATATCCTCAACAATTTCGTCAGCTGTGGGGCGATCCGATACGTTGTACTGGAGGCACTTCTCAACTATAGACTGCAATTGCTGTGAAAGATTTTTGTACTGTGGATTACTAATCATAAAAGAGGGCCATGGCTCTCTATTTCTGTTTTGGACGTTAACAGCTGCTTGCAAATAAACACCAAAGGGTACCTTCCCTGTGAGTATTTGAAACATCATTGCACCAAGAGACCAAATATCCACAGATTTTCCTGGATGCTCTCCAGCTTGTCTAAACATCATTTCCGGAGCCATGTAAGGTAGCGCCCCTCTGATTGTACCCGACGTAGACCTAGTTATATCTCCTTCCCTCGCCGCCTCGTCGAATACTTCCTCAGTGAGAGTAGCGATGCCAAAGTCAGTAATCTTAAGTTTGTGAAGATTTACACCATGCTCCACCACGATATTACTCGGTTTCAAATCACGATGTACTACCCCCGCGTGGTGTGAAGCGGCGACACCTTTTGATGCGTGTAAAAATATCCTAGCTGCTAAATGAGGATCGATGGCTCCGAATGACTTTAGTCGATCATCAAGGTTTACACCGTCAACGTATTCCTCTATGAGAAATAGCTCTCCATTCTCTTCAACGTAGTCAAGAGTTTTCGCAACGTTATGATGATTTACTCTCGCGGAAATCTTCGCACTGCTTTTAAAGCGCTTATCCGGTTGCCCTGCTTGTGGCGTTTTTAATGCTACACTTGCGTCCAGCACCATATCATGCGCCAAATAAACGTCCTGCATACCTCCACGTCCTATATGACGCTCTACTCTATACCGTTCTGAAATAACATCTCCCAAATTCATGGCATCACCTCTGGATTTGAAACATCAAAGGTCACGAATACTCTCGCGCTACCAGTCCCGAAAGTAAGAACACAGCAGCCCGGAATCTCTGCCCCTACAGATATTGACGTGTTATTCATATAGACAGCGCCCGTCACATTTGTAACCTTGAAGCTTAAACCATCGTAATCTATCGTTAGGCTCCCGACAGATGCATTGAGTGCTATTCTACGATTGTTGCAATCAAGTATATTTGGTTTCCCATTCAGAACAACTACAGCACGATGCCGGTCTTTGAGGAGATGTTTTTCTAGTAGAAGTTTGACATCCAACATGGTGGGTCTAACATTATTATCCCCGGAAAGACATAGATGCAGTGCTTTTGTTATTTCTTCCGGTATACCTACAAAGGAGCTCGAAAAACTTTCCCATGTCGGTTGGGAGGGGGGGTGCATTCTTAGCCTAGAAGGGGGGTCAGACGTGAGTAGCGCTAGGCAAGTTACACCAAATGCGTACACATCAATTGACGAATTAAACGCAATTGTTTGATCACCCCATAACTCCGGAGCCATAAATATTGGGGTGCCTATTATACTTTTCGTCTCTGCCGCTGAATCATTTCTCGACAATCCAAAATCAAAAATCTTGACAACCCCTTCGCCATCGACTTTTATGTTACCCGGCTTTATATCTCTGTGAATGATCCCTTGAGAGTGAATGTCGGTCAGGCCACATGAAATCTGCCATATAACATTCAAATATTCAGTGCTGGCTGAAAAAGATCCAGCTTTTAGTGTTTCCCCATCGATAAACTCAAGGACAATTGCGGGATGGGGAGTTTCTTTTCCCGGAATAGTCACAATGTCATAAAGCTGAACCACATGCTTTGATCTCAACTTCGACAATGCCTTTTGTTCGTCAAGCAGCCTCCGGGCCTCCACCCCCGGCTGAAGATGCTTAAGAACAACTTGCCTTTGCAAGTGTAGATCCTCGCAATATAAAACCTCCCCCATCCCACCCCTATCAGATGTCTCGAGAGTTTTATATCTATTTGCTATCAGCACTGACTTCTCCTTGTTAGTCTGAGTTTCCAATTTCTATATCGAGCTGAATTTTCTCTTGGTAGTTGCCATCTTGTTTTTTGCTTTTCGAGCGCCCCGTATTAGATCGCGACTTCTTGACAGGTTTCGCCGCTGACTCTTCCAAAAGCTGCGAGTCGTGTTTCGGCTTTCTTCTAAGTTCCTCTGCTTCAATGTTTCGAGCTTGCTTGATGTTAAATGCGTGATCCTCCTCGCGAAGCCAAAGAGTAGTTAAATCCCCGCCGGAATCCCAAACACGAATGCCGCTGCTTTCATATTCAGTTATCGATGAAGATATTTCAGAAATGTCAAATATTGCGGAAGTAGAATTATCAATTCCACCGCACCACTTTGAAACAGCGCTTAATCGATCGGAGGCTTGCTCAATACTCTCCGAGTTAGCTAATATTTTGTTAAGGGTTCTTTCTTCAATGCCGTGGATACCATCAGTTGTAATTGCGCAAAAACCTGCTTGATGAGTGATCTCGGATATTTTGGGTTGCATTGATTCGCCCATTCCGACAAATTGAAGTAGCTCCCGTCCGATGCCGCCAACAGCTTCGGCTAAAGAGTCGTCAGTCGTATGTCGTTCTACTTTCTTGTTAGGGCCGAAAGTATATATTCGCGTATCGCCTAAATGAACGATAATCTTGGTACCAAGTGAGTCAAACAACACAGCAGTAAGAGTTGAACCGCCCCCACCTCTGTATTTGTCGAAAACTTGATTATTAGCTTCTTTTATTGCTTCGGTAGCTCTAGCTCGAATATCCAGATTTCGATACTGGATTATTGCGTGGAAAAAGCTGGACAATGCCAAGTTTGCACAAATTCCACCATCTCTCATGCCTCCCATACCATCTGCAACAGCAATCACAAATAATGGGTTGATTGATTTTTTCCCCGTGTACAAAGCTGCTGCCCGATCCTGGTTCTCTGTCCGCACCAAACCAATGTCGGTAGCTAACACCAGCGGGACTTCATAACAATGGTTCTGCTCACTACTAGCGAGTTTTCTAGACAACCATGTCTGCAAATTTTCCTGAAATGGATGCATTAGATTAGCGGAGCTCCTTTTTTGGAAATCAGATATATACGCCCTCTCATGCTTTCACGCCATACATTAGCTAGAGCGCTTTCCGCGATTAAATTTTAGCCGACAGCTCCCCCAGTGTCATGGGAATTGAAGGCTCTCTCGAAACCGTAGCAGGTCATATTCGAGTCAGGCCCATGCACCAAAATCAGCGATGAGTGACCTTTGCGGTGAGTCCTCGCTTTAAAACACTCTTTGCCTGAGTGGCCGATGGTCACCCCGGGCTTACTCTCTAAACAAGTCGATCAAGAGAGACCTTCGAGCCCGAGCCAGGCGAGGCGCCTTCAAAGTCGCTCGGGCAGTTGTCCGGAGAGGGCCTACAATCCGCTCTTGGCCGAAAGCAGTCATTTGCGACTGCCCGCAAATTGCTGGCGCAACTGACGGCCTGATGCCAGATGATTACCGACGGCTAACAATTACTAACGGGCGGTCAACCAGTTGGAGCGCCCTGCTTTCATCTGAAACTGTTACACGACTTGACTCAGTTACACGCTTGAAAATTGGTGCCTCAGATCGGTGTAGCTCAAATAAAACACAATAAATTCAATAACTTATAGTATCCTATTACACCGGTTACACGAGTTACACCGCATTTTGATCAGATACGATCCCCGCTCCCCGGTAGCACCAATCCCTCCAGCGAACTTCAGGAGCTTCTCCCGTGGTCTGCCGGGGGCCCCTGAGGCTTTCATTGAAACACGGGGTCGGAAACCCGCG
>NZ_VYKE01000257.1:0-4319 GCF_032424515.1 Pseudomonas sp. JV245A | reverse complement strand
TGGCGCTGCTGGTGCTGGGCTACAACAGCTTTGCCGCCCGCCCCCTGCAGCCCGACTTCGCCGGGGTGTTTTCAAGCTTTGCCCTGCTCAGCGGCGTGCGCTACTGGATCGGCCGGCAGTACACCGGGCACCGGCATTACGAGGTCATCGTCCTGGCATTCGGCGTGGCGGCCTTTCTCTTGCTGGATGGGTTCTTCTTCAACGCCATCACCTATCATCTGGAACTGGCCAAAGAACCCACTCCCAAATTCCTGCCTTACTGGTTCTGGTAAGGCGGGCGTCCACACCTGGCCCGCAGCGCCCGGCCGGAAGCAGGCAACGGCGCTCATCGGCAGCGTGCAAGATTTGGTAACACTCCCGGGGCCCCCCGGCGATGAAACCGAACTGGCACAGTGCTGTCACATCGCAATCGGTAACGGCGGAGGTCGCCCTGCGGCGGCTTGCGGCCCACGCAGCACTGGCCCGACGACCTCACTTCCACAGGTTACCGGCCTGGGCCTGCCCCCCATGCGGCAGGCCATACTCCATCAAGGCTGAAAGAGCGAACCATGAAGCAAAACATCCTCCTCGTATCCGTCTGTGCCGCCCTGCTCCAGGCCTGCACCCCGGCTTCCACCACCCCTGAAGGATCTTCTTCCATGCCCGCCAGCACTGCCTCCGTCAGCGCCCAGCCTGCGCTGTCCGCCTACTACTGGCAGCTGGTTGCGGCCCGCGATGCGGCGGGCAAGCCCGTCGCCGCCCTGGACAAGGGCATCGAGCGCCAGCTGCGCCTGACCTTCGCCGGGCAGAACCTGAGCATCAGCGGCGGCTGCAACCGCCAGTTCGGCGGCTTCCAGCATGAAAATGGCGTGCTCAAGGTACAGCCACTGGCCGCCACCCTGATGGCCTGCGAGCCGAAACTGATGGCCCTGGACGCACAAATCGCCAACCTGCTCAAGGGCGACCTGCGCACCACCTTCGGCGGCGACCAGTCGACCCCGACCCTGCAACTGGCCACCCAGGACGGCACCCTGCTCACGTTCGAAGGCCAGCCCACCCCGCAAACCCGCTACGGCAGCCAGGGCCAGACCCGCTTCCTGGAAGTGGCGGCCAAGACCGTCAAGTGCAGCCACCCGCTGATCCCCGACTTCCAGTGCCTGCAAGTGCGTGAGCGCCGCTACGACGACGCCGGCCTGCAGCTGCCGACCCAGGACACCTGGCACCCGCTGTACCAGTCCATCGAGGGCTACGAGCACCAGGACGGCGTGCGCAATGTGCTGCGGGTCAAGCAGTACGAGTGGAAGAATGCACCCGCCGATGCCCCGTCCAGCGTCTATGTGCTGGACATGGTGGTCGAGCAGGACGCCTCGGCGGCCCACTGAGCCGAGCCACCCGCCAACCGGTACAAACCGGCAGGCAATAAAAAAGCCCCGTATCGCAAGATACGGGGCTTTTTTGGTTCCGGGCGGGGTCAGGCCGTTACAGCACCGACTGACCGCTCATGGCCAGGTCCAGCAACTCGCGGTTGGCCACCGCATACATGGCGTAGTCGGTGCCGCTGGCGGCACGGATTTCCACCATCATGGCGCGCCAGCGATCGGCCATGCTCGCGTTCTGCTCCAGCCACAGAGCCACACGGGCCTCCATGTCATCCGGCGCATCGGCCATCTGCAGGACCTTGATGGTGATCGCCCGCTGCTGCCAGTCCACGTCATCGCGGAAGGCTTCGCGCGCCGCCGCCTGCCAGTTGTTGGCCACCGGCAGATCGCTGATCTGCTGCAGGTACCACGGCAGGTCGAGGGCACTGCCGACGGCGAAGTAGGCCTTGGCCACTTCCGCCGCATCGTGGCCGGTCACATCAGCGGCCTCGATGATCGGCAGCAGGGTGTACAGGTGGGTAGTGCCTGCAACCATCCGCGCCAGCAACTCCGGCACACCGGCTTCGACATAGGCGGTGTAACGGGCTTGCCAGCCCTCGCGGGTCGGGCCTTCGAGCAGCTCGTCGAGCTTCAGGCCCAGCGCCGCCAGGTGCGGACCGAAGTGCGCAACGTCACGCGCCGCATCCTGCTCGTTGCGCCGGCTGCGCAGGAACCAGCGGGTGGCACGACGGCCCAGGCGCATCAGCTCGTCCATCAACGCCAGTTGCACTTCAGCCGAAACCTGGTGGTCCAGGGCTTCGATCTGACGGAACCAGTGCGGGAGGTGGAAGATGTCCCGCACGATCACATAGGCACCGGCGACGTTCGCCGGGCTCATGCCGGTGGACTCCTTCAGGCGCTGCACGAAGGTGATGCCCATGTGGTTGACCAGGTCGTTGGCGATCTGGGTGCTGACGATCTCGCGCTTGAGACGATGGCGACGCATGGCCTCGGAGAACTTGGCCACCAGGCTTGGCGGGAACGCGGTCTCCATGTCACGGGTCAGGTAGTCGTCATCCGGTACCAGGGACTTGAGCAGGGCTTCCTTGAGGTCGATCTTGCTGTAGGAAATCAGCACCGACAGTTCCGGACGGGTCAGGCCCTTGCCGGTGGCGGCGCGCTCGGTGAGCTGCTCCTCGGTCGGCAGGTACTCGATGGCGCGGTCCAGCTTGCCACGGCCTTCCAGGTCGCTCATCAGGCGCTTGTACTCGGCGGCACGCTCGTAGGCACGGCGCGCAGCCAGGGACAGGGCCTGGGTCTGCTTGTAGTTGTTGCCCAGCACCAGGCCGCCGACTTCGTCGGTCATGCTCGCCAGCAGCTGGTTGCGCTGCTTGTCGGTCATGTCACCGGCCTGCACCACTTCGTTGAGCAGGATCTTGATGTTCACTTCGTGGTCGGAGCAGTCCACGCCACCGGCGTTGTCGATGAAGTCGGTGTTGGAACCGCCGCCATTGAGGCCGAACTCCACACGACCCAGCTGGGTCATGCCCAGGTTGCCGCCCTCGCCCACCACCTTGCAGCGCAGCTCGTTACCGTTGACGCGCAGGGCGTCGTTGGCCTTGTCGCCGACATCGGCGTGGCTCTCGGTGCTGGCCTTGACGTAGGTGCCGATACCACCGTTCCACAGCAGGTCCACCGGCGCCTTGAGCAAGGCGTTGAGCAGCTCGGTCGGGGTCAGCTTGTCGGCCTGGATGTCGAAGCGCTCTTTCATCTGCGGCGAGATGGCGATGCTCTTGGCGCTACGCGAGAAGATACCGCCGCCTTCGGACATGATGCTGGTGTCGTAGTCGCTCCAGGCCGAACGCGGCAGCGCGAACATGCGCTGGCGCTCGACGAAGCTGGTGGCCGGATCCGGGTTCGGGTCGATGAAGATGTGCAGGTGGTTGAACGCCGCCACCAGTTGCAGCTTGTCGGACATCAGCAAGCCGTTGCCGAACACGTCGCCGGCCATGTCGCCGACGCCGACCACGGTGATGCTGTCTTCCTGCACATTGATGCCGCGCTCGCGGAAGTGGCGCTGTACGCCAACCCACGCGCCCTTGGCGGTGATGCCCATCTTCTTGTGGTCGTAACCGGCCGAACCACCGGAGGCGAATGCATCACCCAGCCAGAAGCCGTAGTCGATGGCAATGCCGTTGGCGATGTCGGAGAAGGTCGCAGTGCCCTTGTCCGCCGCGACCACCAGGTAGGGGTCATCGTCGTCATGGCGCACGACGTTGGCCGGCGGCACCAGGGCGCCGTCCTTCAGGTTGTCGGTGATGTCCAGCAAGCCGGAGATGAAGATGCGGTAGCAGGCGATGCCCTCGGCCGCGATCTCGTCCCGGCTGCCGCCCAGTGGCAGGCGACGGGGCAGGAAGCCGCCCTTGGCGCCCACCGGCACGATCACCGAGTTCTTCACTTGCTGGGCTTTGACCAGGCCCAGGACTTCGGTGCGGAAGTCTTCTTCACGGTCGGACCAGCGCAGGCCGCCACGGGCAACGTTGCCGAAGCGCAGGTGCACGCCTTCGACACGCGGCGAGTAGACGAAGATTTCGAACTTGGGCACCGGCTTGGGCAGCTCGGGGATCAGGTGCGGGTTGAACTTGAAGCTGAAGTACGACTTGTTCTGGCCGTTGGCGTCGGTCTGGTAGAAGTTGGTGCGCAGGGTGGCCTTGATCAGGTCCAGGTAGCGCCGCAGGATGCGGTCTTCGTTGAGCACCTGGACGTCGTCCAGGGCGGTGAGGATCGCCTGCTCCAGACGCTGCTGCTTGTCTTCCAGGTCGTCGCTGGTGAGCTTGCGCGCCAGGTAGAAGCGGGTCTTGAACAACCGGGTCAACTCGCGGGCGATGTCGGTGTGGTTGTTCAGGGTGCTGGCGATGTAGCCCAGGTCGAAGCCCAGGCGGATCTGCTTCAGGTAGCGGGCGTAGGCACGCAGCAGCGCCA
>NZ_VYKE01000256.1:0-4393 GCF_032424515.1 Pseudomonas sp. JV245A | reverse complement strand
ACCCGGCAGGGACGCCCCCTCCCACGCACAGCTGCCATTGCACAAGTGAAATGCGGCGCTGTTGCGCCTGTATCAGAACGAGTTACCAAGCCCGGTCGCTGAATGTGCTGCGACGCTCAAAGGCTAGTCCGGGTTCGACACACAGCAACGACGAAGGCGTCGCAGTTTATGTCCAGGCCAAGAGAGTTTAGGAATGTTCAGGATGGCGGCACGCCGAGGAGGCGGGGTAGCAGTAATGATCATGAGAAGCGTCGTATTTATCCATTCAACGGTCTTCCATGCTTGGCCAGGATTTTTTCCAACGAGGCTTTTTCGTCGAAGACCGGTATATCTATGCCTTCCAGTCTTGAACTGCTGACAAAGTTTTTAAGCTTGTTCTTTTCGAAACGCTCATAAGGATCAAACGCTGGACGAACAGCGCATTTCGACAACAGGGACAAAGCGCCTCTAAGTTCTGCAACATTCCTGGCGCACATCCTGAAGCCGATTCTTTTTGAAACTTCATTGCGCACAACCGGATAGGGCAACGCATCACTGAGTACACGTGCGCATTCACGCCCCTCTTCTGCCTGGGCACTCAGGCGCTTTAACTTCAAAGATAAGGAGCTCCAGCCATTTGCCCCTAACTTCAAATGAAGCTGAGTTTCGACAAAGCGTTTGACCTCAAGAAACGTCCCCAGCTTCTTCAGATCGCTGATCTGTGCAGTTTGCAAAATCTGCTGCAGTGATACGTCCATCATCGCCCCATGATTGATGCCAAAGCCCGGAGATTATACACCTCATAGATCGCCACCACGGGCACGTCTCGTCCTTGGCACCAGCACGCTTCACAGTCGAAAGCGGAGCCCACCCCTTCAGCTAGCATTCGCCTCGTTCGATGTTTGCAGCCCTGAGAGCCTGAGCATTTTCCAGTCCCGGTAAAGGTGTTCCAGAAATGGATAGATGACCCCGAAGCATGCCAGCCACCTGCTCGGGCGGGCACCAGAGTGGACCACATGATGTCCACTATCGGCATAAATCCGCTTTAACAGACCTTCTGTTGTCCCTAACGCCCCCATCAAAACCTGGCCTGTGGATAACGTCACAACAGCCACCCTCCATCGCCAACCCCACCTACGCTTAGGTAGGATGTCCCCTCCTTTTCCCCGAGGCTCGCGTCATGTTCATCGGCGTTCTGCTGGTCATCACCTGGCTGATCCTGCTTCTGCGCTACCCCGCCAAAGCCCTTCCCGTGTCCCTGGCTGCCGCGTTCGGCCTGGCCCTGGTGGCCTGCTGGGTGGTCTGGCTGGACAACCGCGAAGCCCAGCAACTGGCGCGCCTGGAGCTGCGCCTGAGCTACGCGCCGGAGCACTGCCCCGCCGACCGTCCATTGCAGGTCAAGCTGAACAACGGCAACAAGGTGCCCCTGGTGGAGTTGCGCTGGCGGGTCGCCGCCTATGCGCCGGGGGATACGGTCAACCTCGCCGACAACCAGTACAGCGCCCCGCGCTACCGTGGCCCCGGCGAGTTGCAGGCCGGCGCCAACTGGCAGGACTGCCTGCCCCTGCCGCCGCTGCGCCCCGGCTATCGCCCGCAAACCCTGGAGTTTCGCGCCGAGCGTTTACAGGGTAGTTTCTCCGACTGATTCACCCCCTCCCTCACCCAGCACAAGGACCGCGCCATGCCCGTAGCGTTGATCACCGGTTGTTCCAGCGGCATCGGCCGCGCCCTGGCGGACACCTTCAAGGGCGCCGGTTTCACCGTGCTCGCCACCGCCCGCAAGGCCGAGGACGTCTCTGCCCTGCAAGCGGCCGGTTTCAAGGCCGTGCAACTGGACGTCAATGACGGCCCGGCCCTGGGCGCCCTGGGCGAGGAGATCAACCAGCAGTACGGCGGCCTGGATGTGCTGATCAACAACGCCGGCTACGGCGCCATGGGCCCGCTGCTCGATGGCGGCGTGGAAGCGATGCAACGCCAGTTCGAAACCAATGTGTTCTCGGTGGTCGGGGTGACTCGGGCGATGTTCCCGGTGCTGCGCCGCAGCCGCGGCCTGGTGGTGAACATCGGCAGTGTGTCCGGGGTGCTGGTGACGCCTTTTGCCGGTGCCTACTGCGCCTCAAAAGCCGCAGTGCACGCCTTGAGCGATGCCCTGCGCATGGAACTGTCGCCGTTCGGCATCCGCGTCATGGAAGTGCAGCCCGGGGCCATTGCTTCGAGCTTCGCCAAGAATGCCGGGCATGAAGCCGAACAGCTGCTCAACGAACAATCGCCCTGGTGGCCGCTGCGCGAGGGCATCCGCTCCCGGGCCAAGGCCTCCCAGGACAAGCCGACCCCGGCCAGCGAATTCGCCGCCGGCTTGCTCAAGGCGGTGCAGCAGGACAATCCGCCACGCCTGGTACGGCTGGGCAATGGCAGCCGCGCCCTGCCGCTGCTGGCCAACCTGCTGCCCAAGGGTCTGCTGGAGAAGGGACTGATGAAGCGCTTCGGCCTGAGCGCCAGGCTCTGACCCCTACGCACGCAAGCCATCTAGGGTGTACCGCGTGCCTCCCGTAGGAGCCGGCTTGCCGGCGAAGAGGCCCGCGAGCCGAGTGCAAATCTTGCGACCACCTTCGCTGGCAAGCCAGCTCCTACCGCGGTGGCGCAGTGCGCCTTTGTTCATTCGCCAATCAAGGATCTGCCCCATTGAAATATCGTAGTGCGCTGACGTTGACCCTGTTCGCCTTGCTGCTGGGCTGCCATGCCTCGTCACCGGACGAAAAACTCAATGCCACCCTGCCGGAGCTGAGCCTGGAACAGATCCTGCCCAAGGTCGAGGCCAACCCGTACTGCTCGCCGGAGATGGACAGCGAACGGCTGGTCGGCCTCGGCATCCGCCTGATGAATGAGGACGAGGTGCTGCATGGCGCAAGCCGTACCTTGCTGGCGAGCAAGGCCATACAAATGGCCCGCGGCTGCCTGATCATGGCCGCCCCCCGCGATACCATGAGCCTGTGCATCCTGGGCGGGATTGTCGGCTCCAGGCAGAAGGACTATGACAAAAGCGAAGCCTTCAACTACATCGCCTACGCCGCCCAGCACAATGAATCCTGCGCGGAAGCGGGCCTGTACGACATCTACAACCTTGGCAAGCTGGACCAGCCGGCGAACAAGGCATTGGCCATGGCCTGGCTGGAACGCGCCGCTCGGCACGGCGACGAGGACTCGCAACAGGAGATGCTGCGCAGCAGCGAACAGGACAATTTCCCGCTGGCCTACGCCTGGGCCCGAACCCTCGATGACGCCCAAAGGCTCGAAGCGCTGAAACGCAAGATGAGCCCTCAGCAGATGGCCGAAGGCGAGCAGCACTACACCCGGCTGCTCAGCCAGCTCCCCTCCAAACAGGATCTTGAGCAGGCGCTGCGCCAGAACGTCATCCTCCTGGGCACAGGGGATATCTATTACGACTACCCGGAGGTGTTCGCGGGCATGTCGCCTGAGCAACAGCATGCTTTCGTCGCCCAATTGGTGGACATGCAGGACCGCTACCCGAAGTTCCACACCCGCGGCCAGCTGGTGGCCTACGCCTTGATTTCCCGCCTGGTGCAAAGCACCGGGCCGGCCGCGGACCTGTGGCAAGACCCGGCGCTGCAGGCCGTGCTGGAGGACGATGACCTGAGCGTGGAAGACAGCGTGGCCAAGGCCAAAATCCTCCTGGCCAAGCGCACGCCATAACTGGAGCGGCAGGCGCTACTGCTTTTGCAGCCGCAGCCAGACAGCTGCTGCGGTTTCGGTTGTGCGCCCTCTCAAACCCAGTAGAATCCGCGGTCTTGAGCGCCCGCGCTCAAGCAGCATGGAATCGCTGGCGCCGACACCCAAGCACGGAACTGCTCACGCTCCCCTCCTTTGCCGTCCCTGCCTGATTTCATGCGCGTCTTTTTTCATTCGCCGATCAGGGAATATCCATTGAAATTGTTCAACGCGCTGCCACTGGCATTGGCTGTCTTGCTGGCGGCTTGCGCCTCCACGCCTGCGCAAAACACCGAACCGAAACGCCCCGAACTCAATGACACCCTGCCCAAGCTGACGCTGGACAGCGTCTTGCCCAAGGTCAGCGCCAACGAGTACTGCAACCCGGCCATGGACGCGGATGTGCTGTACGGCGCCGGTTACAAGCTGAACGAGATCGAGGACTACAAGAACGCCAAGAGCTGCTTCGCCATGGCCGCGCCGCACTACACCCGGGCCTTCTGCTATCTGTCCACCACCACCGATCAGGAAACGGACAAGCCCAAGGCTGAGCGCGACCGCGAGTCCTTCAACTACATCGCCTACTCGGCGTCACAGAACGATTGGTGCGCCGAGTACGGCATGTACGCCACCTACTGGTTCGGCGACAAGGACATTCCCAAGGACCGGGACCTGGCCCTGCGCTGGC
>NZ_VYKE01000255.1:0-4404 GCF_032424515.1 Pseudomonas sp. JV245A | reverse complement strand
CTGCTGGCCGAAGAATTCGTCGCTGTGGTCTTCACCGGCCGGCAGGGTGGGTTGCAGCTCTGGCGCCACGCCGTTGAATTTCAGGCGCTTCTGATACAGGTAGTAGCCGTCGGCGATCTGCCAGAACAGCTGGGTTTCTCCCGAAGGCAGGCGCTCGGAGGTGAAGACGAAGGCCTTGCCCACCGGCAGGAAGTCGGGCTTGACCTCGAACGGGTTGTTGCCGGCGTGCGCCAGTGTGGTGAAGAGCATGAACAACAGGAGAAACAATCGACGCATGGCCAAGCCTTAAACCGGTGCAAGTTGCGACCACAATGGCCGGTCCTGATTAACCGATGATTAACCATACTTGGCTTGTGGCCAGGAAACGGCGGGCATAATGTCCGCTTAATCCGCAGCCCGCTTAATCAACGCCTTTGTACAGGACCGACCATGCACGTACTTGTCTGTGAAGATGATGAGCTGATTGCCAGCGGGATAGTCGCCGGCCTCACGGCCCAGGGCCTGACGGTCGAGCATGTGGCCACCGCTTCGGCAGCGCGGGCCATGCTCGGCGTGGCCGATTTCGACGTGATGGTACTGGATCTTGGCCTGCCGGATGAAGACGGTTTGAAGCTGCTCAAGCAGCAGCGCCAGCAGGGCCTGGAGATTCCGGTGCTGATCCTCACCGCCCGCGACTCGGTGACCGACCGGGTCGATGGCTTGCAGGCCGGTGCCGACGATTACCTGCTCAAGCCCTTCGACCTGCGGGAACTGGCGGCGCGCCTGCACACCCTGTTGCGCCGGGTGGCGGGGCGCAGCGTCAACCTGATCGAGCACGGGCGCTTGACCTATGACCCGAGCACCCGGGAAACCCTGCTCGGCGGCCAACCGGTGGACCTCTCGCGGCGCGAGCAATCCCTGCTCCAGGCGCTGCTGCACAACCGTGGCCGGGTGCTGTCCAGCGAGCAACTCAAGGACAGCGTCTACGGTTTCAACGATGAGCTGGAGAGCAACGCGCTGAATGTGCACATCCATCACCTGCGGCGCAAACTCGGCAACGGCATCGTCGAAACCGTGCGCGGCCTCGGCTATCGCCTGGGCCCGGCCGACGGTGAGGAGAACCGCTAAGTGAGAAGCCTGCGCCTGCGCCTGAGCATGACCCTGGGCGCTGCCTTCATCCTGATCTGGGCCTTGGCCGCGGCCTGGATGCTCAGTGACCTGCGCAACCAGATGATGTTTTCCCTGGACCAGCGCCTGGTCGCCTCGGCGCGCATGGTCGCCGGGCTGCTGGAGCAGATGCCGGCGCTGCCGTCCCATGGCCCGAGCAACCAGATCAACAGCGCGGCCCTGACCATCCCCGGCGGCATGGCCTGCCAGGTCAGTTCCCTGCGCGGGCAGATCCTGGCCCGCAGCCACAGCACTCCGGAGCACCCGCTGGAAGCCGAGAAGCTGGGCTTTCACGACCAGATGATCGACGGCGCGCCCTGGCGCACCTTCACCCTGGTGCGCGGCGACATGCGCATCACCACCGCGGATCGCCAGGTCGAGCGCGAAGCCCTGAACATGTCGGTGCTGCTGGCGGCTTCGGTGCCGGTGGGCGTGGCCTTGCTCGGCTGCCTGTGGCTGCTGTGGCTGGGCATCGGCCAGAGCCTGGCCCCGCTGAACCGGATTCGTGACGCGCTGATGCGCCGCAGCGCCGACTCCCTGGAACCGTTGCAGATCCAGCCCATGCCCAGCGAGCTGCGGCCGCTGCTGGAAACCCAGAACCAGCTGTTCCAGCGCATCGCCAAGACCATCGAGCGCGAGCGCCGGCTGACCGGTGACGCAGCCCACGAACTGCGCAGCCCGCTGACCGCAATCAAGACCCACCTGCAAGTGGCGCGCATGACCGAAGGTGCGGCCCGGGACCAGTCCCTGGCCCGAGCCGAAGAAGGGGCCGACCGCATGCACCGGACCCTGGAGCAACTGCTGTTGCTGGCCCGGGTCGAGGGTAGCCTGTCGTTCGATGACGGTGTGCACTGTAACGCCGAGCAGGTGGCGCGCCTGGCGATCCAGGACGCCGCCGTGGGCGCTCGGGCCCGGGTCAAGCTGCATATGCACGGCAAGGCCGGCGAGGCTGCGGTGGAAATGCCCTCGACCCTGGCCATCGCTGCCTTGCGCAACTTGCTGGACAACGCACTGCGCCACACCCCTGAAGAATGCCCGGTGGAGCTGAACCTGGAGACAGTCGGCGCCCGGGTGCGTTTCCAGGTCCGCGACCATGGTTCGGGCATTCCCGCGCAAGACTTGCAGCACCTGACCCAGCGCTTCTGGCGCGACAGCCAGAGCAGTGGCTGTGGCCTGGGCCTGGCGATTGTCCAGGCCATCGTCCAGCGTTGTGGTTGCGAGCTGAATTTCGACAGCCGCCCCGATGGCCTGCGAGTCGAGCTGACCCTGCCTGCCCACCGCGCCTGACCCATCACCTTCCCCTGTAGGAGCCGGCTTGCCAGCGAAGGGGCCCTTGAGACCGCCTTCGCCAGCAAGCTGGCTCCTACGGGGCGGCATGTGCAATTTCCTCGCCCCGGGGTGTAAATCCCCACCGCGCTGAAGCGTTTTTAGAACAGGAAAACCTGTCAGTGCGCGCCCGCGCTTGGGCTGCGCATCCGGCCGGTGGCCGTTTTGCTCAAATTGCAGCGTGAGGGTTCGAGACATGTCAGCCGTTACCAGCCTGATGGAAGATTCGCCGGTGGGCCTTGGCGCCGCCCCGCAAGAGACGCTTTACCAGTTCGACGAGTCGCCCCTGCTGGCCCGCCAGAGCCGCCAGGAATCCAATGCCCGCAGTTATCCACGGCGCATTCCCCTGGCCCTGAAGCGGGCCAGCGGCATTCACGTCGAAGACGTCGAGGGCCGGCGTTTCATCGATTGCCTGGCCGGTGCCGGGACTTTGGCCCTGGGCCACAATCACCCGGTGGTGATCGCCGCGATCCAGCAGGTGCTGGCCGATGAGTTGCCGCTGTTGACCCTGGACCTGACCACCCCGGTCAAGGACCAGTTCGTCCAGGACCTGTTCGGCCTGTTGCCCGAGGCCCTGGCTGGCGAGGCCAGGATCCAGTTCTGCGGCCCCACCGGCACCGATGCCGTAGAAGCCGCGCTGAAGCTTACGCGCACCGCTACCGGGCGCAGCACCGTGCTGTCGTTCCAGGGCGGTTACCACGGCATGAGCCAGGGTGCGCTGAGCCTGATGGGCAGCCTGGGGCCCAAGCGCGCCCTGGCCGGGCTGCTGAACAACGGCGTGCAGTTCCTGCCGTTCCCCTATGACTACCGCTGCCCGTTCGGGCTGGGGGGCGCCGAAGGGGTCAAGGTCAACCTGCATTACCTGGAAAACCTGCTCACCGATCCGGAAGCCGGGGTGGCCCTGCCAGCGGCAGTGATTGTCGAGGCGGTGCAGGGCGAGGGCGGGGTGATCCCGGCCGACCTGGAATGGCTGCAAGGTGTGCGCCGCATCACCGAGAAGGCCGGGGTGGCATTGATCGTCGATGAAATCCAGAGCGGCTTCGGTCGCACCGGCAAGATGTTCGCCTTTGAGCACGCGGGGATCATTCCCGATGTGGTGGTGATGTCCAAGGCCATCGGCGGCAGCCTGCCGCTGGCGGTGATGGTCTATCGCGACTGGCTCGACACCTGGCAGCCGGGTGCCCACGCCGGCACCTTCCGCGGCAATCAGATGGCCATGGCCACCGGTTCCGCGGTGATGCGCTACCTCAAGGAACACCGGGTGCCCGAGCACGCGGCGGCCATGGGCGAGCGCTTGCGCGAGCACCTGCTGATCCTGCAGCGCGACTTCCCGCAACTGGGGGATATCCGTGGTCGTGGCCTGATGCTCGGGGTAGAGCTGGTGGACCCGGCCGGCGTGCCGGATGCCCAGGGCCATCCACCCCAGCATGCGCGCCTGGCACCGCTGGTGCAGCGCGAATGCCTCAAGCGCGGGCTGATCCTGGAGCTGGGCGGGCGCCACGGCGCCGTGGTGCGTTTCCTGCCGCCGCTGGTAATCACCGCAGCGCAGATCGACCAGGTGGCCCAGATCTTCAGCAAAGCCGTAGCGGCGGCAGTGGCCAGCCTCTAATTTTTTGCCCCGCCGTTTCGTTCCTTCTACACAACCGCCGTGCGCTGAGCGCGGCGAACCTTATCAGTGATGGAGACAAGCAATGACTTCAGTATTCGACCGTGAGGACATCCTGTTCCAGGTGGTGGTCAACCATGAAGAGCAATACTCGATCTGGCCCGACTACAAGGCCGTGCCCCAGGGCTGGCGCACTGTGGGCAAGAGCGGTTTCAAGAAGGACTGCCTGGCCTACATCGAAGAAGTCTGGACCGACATGCGCCCCCTGAGCCTGCGCCAGAAGATGGACCAGCAGGCCGTCGCCGGCTGACCTGTAGCCGCTGCCG
>NZ_VYKE01000254.1:0-4455 GCF_032424515.1 Pseudomonas sp. JV245A | reverse complement strand
TTCGCTGGCAAGCCAGCTCCTACAGGGAGGATGGCGTGTTGGGTTCCGGGCTCAGTTCAGGCCCAGTTTGCCGCGCAGGGTGGAGAGATCTTCGGCCAGGGCATTGACCGGGCCTACCAGGGCCTTGCGGTCGTTTTCCTTGACCTTGTCGTAGGTCATGAAGCCGCCGTCAGGGGTTTTGTACTTGGCCAGGATCTTGTTCACCGTGGCGAAGTTCTTGTCCACCTTGGCGACAAAGGCCTTGTCCTGCTTCTCGATCTGCCCACGGAACAGGTCGACGATTTTCTTCGCCCCGTCGATGTTGCCCTGGAAGTCGTAGAGGTCGGTATGGCTGTAGCGGTCTTCTTCACCGGAGATCTTGGTTGCGGCCACTTCTTCCAGCAGCGCGGCGGCGCCACCCACGACTTTTTCCGGCGGGAAGGTCAGGCCGGCGACGCGGGTCTGCAGGTCCTTGACGTCCTTGTTCAGGCCGTCGGCCAGCTCGCCCAGGCCTGCTGTGCTGTTTTCCGAGAACAGTGAGTATTCCAGGCGGTGGAAGCCGGTGAAGTCTTCGGCCTTGACGCCTTTCTCGTGGTCGTCGACCCGGGAGTCGATGGACGCGTCCAGGTCACTGAAGAGCTCGGCGATCGGTTCGATCGACTCGTAGTAGACCCGGGTCGGCGCGTAGAGCTTCTTGGCGGCGGCCAGGTCGCCCTTTTTCACCGCATCGGTGAACTGCTGGGTGTGGCTGGCCAGTTCGTCGAGCTGCTCGGTGACGTAGATCTTGTAGTCGGAGATCGGCCCCACCAGCTCCAGGGGCGCAGTTGCGGCGAACGCCGAAAGCGGCGCGTGGAGCAAGCCAAGGGTCAGCAACACAGCGAGAGGCGACTTTTTCATGGGACTTTTCCGTGGGGGTTGTTGTGTTAGGGGTGTCAGGCAGTGCTTTTAGGCCGGGTGGCATCGAGCAGCGAACGCCCGATGAAATCCTCTTCGCCGGTGACCCCCGGCAAGGTGAAGAAGTAACCGCCACCAGTGGGCTTGAGGTACTCCTCCAGGGGTTCGCCGTTCAGACGGGTCTGTACGGCGATGAAGCCTTTCTCCAGGTCGGCCTGGTAGCAGATGAACAGCAGGCCCATGTCCAGCTGGCCGTTCTTGTTGACCCCGTTGGAGTAGTTGAACGGCCGGCGCAGGAGCAGGTTCTGCTGGCTCTGGGCAGTGCGCGGGTTGGCCAGGCGGATGTGGGCGTCGAGCTTGGTGACCTTGCCATGGGGGTCCCGGGCGTAGTCGGGCACCTGGCTTTCCTTCTGGCCGTCCATGGGCGCGCCACTGGTCTTGATCCGGCCGATGATGCTTTCCTGCTCCTGCAGCGGGGTGCGGTCCCAGCGTTCGACGAAGTTGCGGATGATCCGCACTGCCTGGTAGCTGCCATGGGCCGCCCAGGCCGGTTCGTCACTGCCGGGCTGGACCCAGACGATCTGCTGCATGGCCTTCGGGTCGTTGGAGTCGGGGTTGGCCGAGCCATCGCGAAAGCCCAGGAAATTGCGCGCACTCTGCGCCGGCTCGCCGGGCTTGGCCGGGGCCTGGGGCGGTACGCTGCCTTCCTGTTTCCAGCGCACCAGCAGCAGGTCGGGCAGGTTCTTCACGATGTCGCGCAGGGCGTGGATGTTGGTGTCGGCGGTGTTGGAGCAGAACTGCAGGCTCAGGTCGCCGTGGCAGCAGGCGGGCTCCAGGGCATCGTTGGGGAAGCCCACCATGCGGATCAGGCGCTTGGGTTTGGCCGCCTCCAGGCCGAAGCGCTCGTCGAACAGCGATTCGCCCACCGAGACGGTGATGGTCAGGTTGTCCGGGGTCACCACCGGGCCGAGGATGCCGGAGTCCAGGGGCGGCAGCTTCGGGTCCACCTGGGCCACCGGGCCACCGCGCATGAGAAAGGCAATGCGTTGGTCGAGGGTGCGAAACAGCCGTTCCAGGTCGTCGCGGTCGCTGGCCAGCACATCGAAGGACACCAGCATGCCCGCGGCCGGGCGCGGGGTGACGATGCCGCTCTGATGCTGGCCATGGAAGTCGTGGCGGTCCTGGGTCTTGTCGCTGCTGGGGGCTTCGGTGACCTGGGCGGGCGCGGCGGCCATGGCCGGGCAACTCAGGCTACTGCCGGCCAGGGCCACGCCGGCGGCGCCCATGCCCAGCAGCACGCGCCGACGCTGGGCGGAAAAAGACGGATTGGACTGATCTGAATCGTTCATTGAAAACTCGTCTTGTTACAGGCCGGAAAGGCCAAGTGCGGGATCAATAGCGTCGAGGGCGTCGGCCAGGGCCTTGGCTTTGTCGGCGATCTCTTTGCGCTGCCGGGCGTCGACCTGGTCGTAGGCCACATAGCCGAAGCCGTCGCGCAGGCTGGCCAGGCGAGTGGCCAGGGCATCGGCGGCGCTGTCCACCTGGGGTAGCAATTGGGCCGCGGACTTGGCCAGCAGCGGCCGTAGCAGGTCGATGACCTTGCGGGTGGTTTCCAGGTTGGCGGCAAAGCCGTTGAGGTCGCTGTGGCTGTAGCGTTCCTCTTCACCGCTGCTGGCCCGCAGGTCGGCCAGGCTGCGCATGTTGCGCGCGACGATGCTCACCAATTGCTCCGGTGGCAGGGTCTGGGCCAGCAACTGTTCCTTGAGGCTGACCACGTCGCTGGACAGGCGCTGAGCTACGGGGGCCAGGCCCGCCAGGTCATTTTTCTGGAACAGGCCGTATTCCAGGCGGTGGAAACCGCTGAAGCCCGGATCCTGTTCGCGCTGTTCGAAATAATCGGCACGGGCGTTGATGGTGTTGTCCAGCTCGGCCAGGCGCTGGGCCGCCGGGGCCAGGCGCTGATAGGCTGCGCGGGCTGGCAGGTACAGCGCCTGGGCCTGTTTCAGGTCGCCGGCGTCTATGGCCTGCTGCAAGGCGTTCACTGCCTTGACCAGGGCACTGCCCTGGGTGCTGAGGTAGACCCGGAACTCCGACAGCGGGCCGATAAAGGCCACCATCGACGGCCGCGCCTTGGCCTGGGCGTCGGACTCGGCGGTCGGGGTCACGTGCAGGGTGCCGCGGGGGTTGCTCAAAAGCCCGCAGGTGATGGCGTAGTCCCCTGGCTGCAGGTTGGCGTTGATCACCTGGCTCAGGCCTGGGGCGATGTTTTCCCGTTCCTCCACCACCAGCACGCCGTCGAGAATTTCCCATTCCACGGCGCGATCCGAACGGTTGACGATGCGGAAGCTGGCGCGCCCGGCCGGGACTGTCAGCGCGTTGGGTTCACAACTCTTGGGGTGGATGGTCACGGTGATCTCGCCCTGGTGGGCCTGGCGCTTGCTGGCGGCCAGTTGCGAGGCGTAGTAGAACAGCCCGCCGGCGGCGATCATGACGATCACCGAACCGGCAACCGCCCAGCGCAGAGCGCGGGGAGGCGAGGCCTGGGGAGAGGCTTGCTGGGTCATGGGGAGCCTTACTGACTGGAAACGGAGGACGTTGAGCCGGGCGCCTTGGCTGGGGCGCCGCCGGGCAGGAAGAACAGCACCAGGGTCACGGCCAGGTACAGCGCATAGGCGCCGAGGGTGCTGATGGTGGGGGCGTCCTGGTAGCCGAACATGCCGGCCAGTACCGAACCCACCGGGCCATCCATGGGCAGGCTGGCGCTGAAGTCGAAGAGTACGGTCTGCAGGTGGTTCCAGACCCCGGCTTCATGCAGGGCCTGCACCGAATTGGCGAGGATGCCGGCGGCCACCACCAGGATGAACAGCCCGGTCCAGCGAAAGAAGGCGCCAAGGTTCAGGCGCATGCTGCCGGTGTAGATCAGGAAGCCGACGATGATCGCTGAGATCAGGCCCAGCAGGGCGCCTATGGGCGCGCCCGGGCCTTCGCTCTGCTGGAACACCGCCAGCAGGAAGAACACGGTTTCCAGGCCTTCGCGGGCCACGGCGAAGAACACCATGGCGATCAGCGCCGTGACCTGGTGCTTGGAGCCCGCCAGGGCGTGGTCCAGGGAGACATGCAGGGAATGCTTGATCGAACGCGCCACCTTGCGCATCCAGAACACCATGGAACTGAGGATGCCGACGGCCACCAGGCCGACGATGCCTTCAAAGAGTTCCTGCTGCTTCTGCGGGAATTCGGCGCTCATCAGTTCCAGGCCGCCGCCCACCAGCAGGGCCAGGGCCGCGGCGAGGAAGACCCCGATCCACACGGCGGGCATCCACTGGCCACGGCCAGTCTGTTTCAGGTAGCTGGCGATGATGCCAACGATAAGCGCGGCTTCAATCCCTTCGCGCAACATGATCAGAAATGGAACGAGCATTCAGCACCGGTGGGCAAATAGGCTAGGGGGTAATTTGTAACATAATGATACTCATTGCTAAATGAAGATTATTGACAACTGCTGAACGGAAGCTGAACGGGTCTCGTTTACCAAGCCTGGACCGGTTTGTTGGCTCTTGCGGGCGATTGTTCCTGGCGCCG